>JANNFM010000425.1:0-4593 GCA_031379795.1 Alphaproteobacteria bacterium | reverse complement strand
AGGCCATCCGGTCCTTGCACCACCCAGGGCGCAGGCGCGAAGGGTGCCAGCGCGGCGGACAGCACCACCGGTCCCGCACCCGGCCCGCCGCCGCCGTGCGGCGTCGAGAACGTTTTGTGCAGGTTGATATGCATGGCGTCGACACCCAGGTCGCCGGGGCGCACCCGCCCGACGATGGCGTTGAAGTTGGCCCCGTCGCAGTAGAAGTAGGCACCGACGGAATGGGTCAGGCGGGAAATTTCCAGGATGTCGCGCTCGAACAGGCCGCAGGTATTGGGGTTGGTGACCATGATCGCGGCGACGTGCGGTCCCAGTTTGGCCTCGAGATCAGCAAGGTCGACGCGGCCATCGGGGGTCTGGGCGATCTCCTGGACCGAATAGCCGACAAAGGCGGCGGTGGCGGGGTTGGTGCCGTGGGCCGACGTCGGGACCAGCACCGTTCGGCGCGCACCCTGGCCCGCGGCCTCGTGCGCGGCCCTGATGCAGAGCAGGCCGCACAGTTCGCCGTGGGCCCCGGCCTTGGGGGTCATGGCAACGGCGGGCATGCCGGTCAGGGTCTTCAGCCAGTGAGCCAGACGATCCAGCAGCGCCAGCGCGCCACCGGTGGTCGAGACCGGCTGCAGCGGGTGCAGGTCGGCGAAGCCAGCCATGCGGGCGGCCTTCTCGTTGAGGCGCGGGTTGTGCTTCATCGTGCACGAGCCCAGCGGATAGAGCGCCAGGTCGATGGCGTGGTTCTTCTGGCTGAGGCGTACGAAGTGCCGCATCGCCTCGGGCTCGGAGAGTCCGGGCAGGGGCAGATTGGCGCGGGTCAGACCCGCCAGGTCCGAGGCGTCGTGGACGGCAGCATCCAGATCGACACCAGTCTTGTCCCAGCCGCCCAGCTCAAAGATCAGCGGCTCGTCCTGCAAGAGGGCCCGGGCGCCGGTGAGTGAGGCGAAGCCGGTGGTTTCGGCGGATCCTTCGGGGCGGGTGGGGCGGCCTACGCTGTTCATGGTCATTGGCCGAGCCTCCGCGCGAGAGCGCCCCTCAGGGCGGCGATGTCTTCCGAGGTGGTGGTTTCAGTGGCGGCCAGCAGCAGCACGTCGTCCAGACCCGCGTGCGGATCGAGGCGTGAATAGGGGACCCCGGCGATGACGCCGTCGGCCAGAAGGTCCTCGACCAGAGTCGCGGCGGGGCCGGGCGTGCGCACGGCGATTTCGTTGAAGAACCGCGCGGTGAGCACCTCCAGGCCGACGCTTTCAACGGCGGCCTTCAGTTCGCGCGCCCGGCTGTGGTTGATCGCCGCCAGTTGTCGCAGGCCCGTCCCGCCCAGCAGGCTCATGTGGATGGTGAAGGCCAGCGCGCAGAGGCCGGAGTTGGTACAGATGTTGGACGTCGCCTTGTCCCTGCGGATGTGCTGCTCGCGGGTCGAGAGCGTCAGCACAAAGCCCCGGCGGCCGTCGGCGTCGACGGTCTCGCCGCAGAGGCGACCCGGCATCTGGCGGATCAGCTTCTCACGCACAGCGAACAGGCCGACGTAAGGACCGCCGTAGTTCAGCGCGTTGCCGATCGACTGGCCCTCGGCGACGGCGATATCTGCGCCCATCTCGCCGGGCGATTTCAGCAGGCCGAAGGACACGGCCTCGGTGGTGACCACGATCAACAGGGCGCCGGCGGCGTGGGCGGCCTCGGCGATGCGGGTCACGTCGGTGACCATGCCGAACACATTGGGGGTCTGGACCACCACACAGGCGGTGGTGGCGTCGATGGCGTCGATGACGGCGGCCTCGGCGTCGAGGGCGGCGGCCTGGCGGACGATCTCCATCCCCTCGGCGTGGGCGATGGTCTGGGTGGTGGCCGCATAGTGCGGATGCAGGCCGCCCGACAGGATCGCCTTGTCGCGGCGGGTGACCCGCTTGGCCATCATCACGGCCTCCGCACAGGCGGTCGAGCCGTCGTACATGGAGGCGTTGGCCACATCGAGCCCCGTCAGCGCGGCGACCTGCGTCTGGAATTCAAACAAAACCTGCAGCGTACCCTGGGCGATCTCGGGCTGGTAGGGCGTGTAGCTGGTCAGGAATTCCGAGCGCTGGATCACGTGGTCGACGGTGGCCGGGACGTGGTGACGATAGGCGCCGGCTCCGCAGAAGAATGGTCCGGCCCCCGCCGCGCGGCTCATGGCCGACAGCGCCGCCAGCTCGCGCTCCACCTCCATCTCGCCGGCATGGCGCGGCAGGTCGAAGAGCTCGGCCTTGCGGGCGGCGGCGGGCACATCGACGAACAGCGCGTCGATATCAGCCGCGCCGATCACGCCCAGCATTTCGGTGCGGTCGTCGGCGGTGAGGGGGAGGTATCTCATGGATGTCCATCCAATCTAACTTTCGTCATGGCCCGGCTTGTCCGGGCCATCCATGATCTCCGTGGCGCAGATGCGAACGCGGCGCTGCCGTGCGGACCCTTCATCGCGGAGATCATGGGTCCCCCGGACAAGCCGGGGGATGACGAGCAAAAAGAGAAATCTACTGGGTTTTCAGAAACGCTTCGTAAGCTGCCCGGTCCATCAGGGCGTCGTACTCGGCGGCGTCGGCGACCTTGACCCTGGCGAACCAGCCGCCGTTCTCGGGGTCGGCGTTGACGGTCTCGGGGGCGTCGCTCAGCACGGCGTTGGCGTCGACCACCTCGCCGGAGATGGGGGCGTAGACATCCGACGCCGCCTTGACGCTCTCGACCACAGCGAAGGCGTCGCCGGCCTTGAAGGCCTTGCCGACCTCAGGGGTCTCGACGAACACCACGTCGCCAAGCTGTTCGGCGGCATGGGCGCTGATGCCGATGGTGGCGATGTCGCCGTTCAGGACGACCCATTCGTGATCCTTGGTGAAGCGCATGGTCGGGTTCCTTTGGGGGTCAATTCAATTTCTGATCGTCATGGCCCGGCTGGTCCGGGCCATCCATGATCTCCGTGGCGGCGATTGGAACGCGGCGTCGCCACCCGAACCTTTCATCGCGGAGATCATGGGTCCCCCGGACAAGCTGGGGGATGACGAGCAAGGAAAAGGGGAGGGGGTCATGCGCCCGCCTTCCGCACATAGCGATGCGGCACGAAAGGCGACGCGACCACTTCGGCGGGTTGGGGTTTGCCGCGGACGATCACCTGGAGCGTCGTTCCGAGCGGCTTGAACGCGGGCGGCACGAAGGCCAGCGCGATGCCGGCTTTCAGGCAAGGGGAGTGGCCGCCGGAGGTGACCACGCCGATCACCGTACCGTCCATGTCGGCGACCTCGGCGCCCTCGCGGGCCGGCGCGCCTTGCAGCACGCGCAGGCAGACCTTCACCCGGGCCGGGCCTTCGGCCAGCTCCCCCGCGATGCGCGCGGCGCCGGGGAAATCGCGCTGTTCGCGGCGGTTTTTGTTGATGGCGAAGGTGAGGCCGGCTTCGACGGGTGAGACGGTCTCGTCCAGGTCGTGGCCATAGAGCGGCAGGCCGGCTTCGAGCCGCAGCGAATCCCGCGCGCCCAGGCCGATGGGGCGGACACGGTCGTCGGCCAGCAACAGGCCCCAGACGCGGGCGGCCTCGGACGCCGGGATCGAGATCTCGTAGCCGTCCTCGCCGGTGTAGCCCGAGCGGGAGATGATCAGGTCGGTCCCGAAGCCGGGCAGGGCGCGGATGTCCATGAACACCATGTCGGCGGTGGCCGGGACCAGGGCATTGATGATCGCGGCGGCCTCCGGGCCCTGGACGGCGATCAGGGCGCGATTTTCCAGCCGCTCGATCTGGACCTGGCCGGCCAGTTCGTCGTCGATGACCCTGAAGTCGCCCTCCTTGCAGGCGCCGTTGACCACCACGAACAGGCCGTCGTCATCCGGGCGGCCGGCCATCAGGTCGTCGATGATGCCGCCCTTTTTGTTGAGCAGGACCGAATACTTCTGCTTGCCGGGCTTCAGGCCGATGAAATCGCCGGGGACCACATCCTCGAACGCCGAAAGGGGCGACACGCCGCGCAGGCGCGCCTGGCCCATGTGGGAGACGTCGAAGATCCCGCAGTGTTCGCGGGTCCACAGGTGCTCGGCCATCACGCCCATGGGGTACTGGACGGGCATGGAATAGCCGGCGAATTCGACCATGCGCGCGCCCGCGGCGATGTGCGCCTCGGTAAGCGGGGTGGTCTTCAAGGGGCTATCGGACAATGGGCCAACTCCGGCTGACGACCGCGCGAACCGGCAGGACAAAGCCCTGACGTCGCGCGCCCCCGCTGTCCTTGGACCTGAGAGATTTCAGACGCCCGGTGGGTGGGCGGCCTTGCTCCTTCGGCGTCCGCCTGCGCTCTCACGAGCTTCGGAGGATCTTTCCAGCGTTCATCAGCCCGTCGCGGTCCATTTGCCTGAGCGTTTCCGGGGCGGTTGCGCCTTCGGCTCCCTGCGAAGTTCCGTCAGGAACGAAGCAGGGTCTCTCCCGCGAGAGTTGGGTCCTAGGTGTCGGAGGGCGGGGCGTGAGTCAATGGGGGAGGGGTGGTCTGTGCGAGGGCGCGGGTTTCTTACCTCCCCCACGAAGTGGCGGGAGGGGGACCGTCGGCCGACCCCGGCCTTGAGCCGGGGGCAGAGCCGAGGGTGGAGGGGGC
>JANNFM010000367.1:0-3695 GCA_031379795.1 Alphaproteobacteria bacterium | reverse complement strand
TGAGGTCACGCCCAACCGGCCCGACTGGCTGGGCGTGCGGGGTATCGCCCGCGATCTGGCGGCTGCGGGACTGGGGACGCTGAAGCCCGACACGACCGCGCCGGTGAAGGGCGAATTCCCCTGCCCTATCGAGATCAGCGTCGATGGGGATGCCTGCCCGGTGTTCTCAGGTCGGCTGATCAAGGGTGTGACGAATGGCCCCTCGCCGGCCTGGCTGCAGAAGCGGCTGATCTCGGTGGGCCTTCGCCCCATCAACGCGCTGGTGGACGTGACCAACCTGATCTCCATCGACCGCGCCCGGCCGCTGCACGTCTATGACGCGGCGAAACTGAGTGGCGGCATGATCCAGGCCCGACTGGGGCAGGATGGCGAACAGGTCGCAGCCCTCGACGGCAAGACCTATACGATGACCTCCGAGATCTGCGTCATCGCTGACGGGTCCGGCGCCATCGGCATTGGCGGCGTCATGGGCGGCGAGACCACCGGCTGTTCCGAGACGACCACCGATGTGTTCGTGGAAAGCGCCTGGTTCGATCCGATCCGCACGGCTCAGACTGGCCGCACCACCGGCATCAATTCCGACGCCCAGTACCGGTTTGCGCGGACTGTGGATCCGGCGTCGGTAGTGCCGGGGCTTGAGATGGCGACAGCGCTGATCATGCAACTGTGCGGCGGCGTGGCGTCGGAGGTTCGGGTGGCCGGCCATGCGCCCGCGCCGCCGAAGTCTATCGCCTTTGATCGTGCCTTTGTGAAGAAGCTGTCCGGCCTCGACGTGAGTGCGGAGCGGATTGACGACATCCTGACGAAGCTGGGTTTCGCGGTCGATGGCCACAGCGTGACGCCGCCGTCCTGGCGCCGCGACGTCGAGGGCCGTGCCGATCTGGTGGAAGAGGTCGCGCGGATCGAGGGATTCGAGGCCCTGCCTTCGACGCCCTTGCCGCCCATCGCCCGCCCGCCCGGCGGCGCATTGACGATCCGCCAGACCCGGATGCGCAATGCCCGGCGCGCCCTGGCGGCGCGCGGCTATGCCGAAGTGCTGAGCTGGAGCTTCATGCCCAGAGCCTGGGCCGAACTGTTCGGCGGCGGTGATGCGAAACTGGTCCTGTCCAACCCGATTGCCTCCGATCTGGACACCATGCGCCCCTCGACGCTTGGCAATCTGATCGACGCCGCCGCCCGCAACGCTCGCAGGGGTTTTGCCGACGCGGCCCTGTTCGAGGTGGGCCCCAATTTCCGGGGTGATGAGCCCGGCGACCAGTGGACCGCCGTCACCGCCCTGATCGCGCCCCACGCGCCAAAGCACTGGGCAAAAGCGTCGGGTGACCCGCTGTTTGTGCTCAAGGCCGACCTGCTGGCGTTGCTGGATGAACTGGGCGCACCGGGTCTGCAAGTGGTGCAGGGCCAGAACGCTGGCTGGTGGCACCCGGGACGTTCTGCCCGCCTGCAGCTGGGGCCCAAGGTTGTGATCGCCGAGTTCGGCGAATTGCATCCCCGCGTGCTGAAGGCGCTGGACGCCGAGGGTCCCATGCTGGCCTTCGAGATCAATCTGGACGCCATCCCGGAACCCAAGCGCAAGGGCGTCAAGACGAAGGCCACCCTCGAGCTGTCGACGCTGATGCCGCTCCGCCGCGACTTCGCGTTCCTTGTGGGCGCGGACACGCCGGCCGGCGATCTGATCCGTCCGATCCTGGGCGCCGACAAGGCTCTGATCGCCGAAGCGCGGGTGTTCGACGTCTATAGGGGACAGGGCGTGCCGGAGGGCATGAAGTCCGTGGCCGTTGAGGTAGTTATGCAACCACGCGACAAGACACTCACCGACGCCGAGATCGAAGCGTTGTCCGTGCGGATCGTGGCGGCGGCGGAAAAAGCGGTCGGGGCAAAACTCAGGAGCTGATCGTCAATCCAATGGAAATCAACGGCGTCGCGCATACCTTCATCACCGCTGGCGATTTCGAGCGTTCGGTGGCCTTCTATCGCCAGCTCCTGCCCTTCCTCGGGCTGCAGGAAGTGGCCGACAGTGTGGACACCTATTACTGCGTGGGCGGCCGCACGGGATTTGGCATCCGCCGTCCTGACGCGGCCCATGCCGGCGTGGCCTATGCCCAGTTCCGCGTCGGCAGCCTGCACCACCAGTGCTGGCGGGTGCGCGAGCGCAGCGACATCGACGAGGCCTATGCCTTCCTGGTCTCCATCGGGGCGAAGATTGTCCATGCGCCGCAGGAGGAACCCTGGGCGCCGGGGTACTATTCGGTGCTGTTCGAAGACCCCGACGGCATCCGCCTGGAGCTCAACCACGTGCCGGGCCGCGGCCTGTTCGACACCCCGACCCAGCGGGTAGGGCCTAGCCTGGACGCGCGGTAGGTTCCTTTCCCGCAACGCGGGAGAGGTGGACCGTCGGCCAACGAGCCGATGGTGGAGAGGGAAAGCCTCAGTTACTGCCCTCTATGGCGTCCGGTCGAACCGTTACGCTTGGGGCTTGCCCTTTCCACCCCCCGCTTTCGGCGGGCGGTCCCCCTTTCCCATGAATGGGAAAGGAAAAAGCGTGGGTCAGAACGGCCAGACGTGGCGTTTGCGGGAGTAGGACAGGTAGCCGACGTTGGCACCCAGCCTCAGCCCAACACCGGCGCGGATGGGGGCGAGGGTGACGCCGTTGGCGCGCTGGTAGTTCACGCCCAGGCCGCCGACCAGATAGGCCGTTCCTTCAACGCCCGGGAAGCGCTGGAAAATGACTTCCGGCACCTGCAGATCATAGCACAGGGTGAAGACCCGACTGGCGTTGCCGCCGAAGTCCCAGCCGGCCGACGGGCCCTGCCAGAACACCTCCATCGGCGGCTTGTCCTTCATGTAGAGAAGGCCACGGCCATAGCGCGCGCCCAGGACAAAGGCACCCGAGCCCTCTTCGCCAGCGATGTAGGCGGTGGGTTTGCCGTTCTTGGAGAACAGCCGTTCGACCGCCGCGCCAGCCGATTCGGCGGTCACCCCCAGGAAATCGGAGACGCCTTTGACGATCTCGTCCTGTTCATACGCGCTTGGCGCGTTCGCGGGGTAGCTGGACTGCACGCCGGGCGGTGGCAACGCACCCTCGGACGCCTGCTGCGCGTGAACAAGGCCCGGTGCGCCCAGCGCGACCAGTCCGGTGACGATCAGTTTGCGACGGTCCATGGGCGCTCTCAGGCCTCCGAAATCGTGAATCAAAACCCGCCCTGCACGTCTGGATGCCCCACCCAGCCTTAACGCCCGATTAACCACGACGGTCGGGCAGCTTTGCGGCGGCGCGAGATGTGCTAAACGCGGCGCGCCATGAGCACCCCCCTTTCCCATATCCGCAACTTTTCCATCGTCGCCCACATCGACCACGGCAAGTCCACGCTGTCCGACCGCCTGATCCAGGAGACGGGCGCGCTGACCCAGCGCGAGATGACCGAGCAGGTGCTCGACAGCATGGATATCGAGCGCGAGCGCGGCATCACCATCAAGGCCCAGACCGTGCGTCTGGAATACAAGGCCGACGACGGCGAGACCTATATCCTGAACCTCATGGACACGCCCGGCCACGTGGACTTTGCCTATGAGGTGAGCCGGTCGATGCGGGCGGTGGAGGGGTCTTTGCTGGTGGTGGACGCATCACAGGGGGTCGAGGCGCAGACGCTGGCCAACGTCTATCACGCGCTGGACGCGGGGCACGAGATTGTGCC
>JANNFM010000328.1:0-14704 GCA_031379795.1 Alphaproteobacteria bacterium | reverse complement strand
ATGTTGAGGCCCTGCGTCGCGCCGGCCGAACGGACGGCGCCGGCGTCCTTTATGGTGTTGGTCGGATCGGTCTCTTTGTTCCAAAAGGATCGCCCGTAACAGCCGACGCCGCGCTGGCGGGTCTCGGGGCTGCGATGCGCGCGGGTCAAGTAAGCAAGGTCGCCATCGCCAATCCGGACCATGCCCCCTATGGGCGGGCGGCAAGGGAGGCGCTGCAGAAGGCACGGCTGTGGGACGAGCTGCAGAGCAGGCTCATCCTTGGCGAGAATGTGTCTCAAGCCACGCAGTTTGCGATGACAGGCGGCGCGCAGGCGGGTGTCATTCCTTTGTCGCTGGCTCTGACGGCGCCGGTGAAAGCGGCGGGCACCTTCGTACTGATCCCGAGTGACTGGCACAGGCCCTTGCGGCAGCGTGCCGTGGTGCTCAGGGGCGCGGGGCCAACGGCGCGGGCGTTCTTTGCATTCCTGCAAGGCCCGGACGCGCGCGCCATCCTGACCCGCTACGGCTTCACCGTCCCGGCGGTTCGGTAGCAGCCGTGGATTGGGAAGCCTTCAAGCTCTCGCTTTGGCTGGCGGCGTGGACCGCCGCTCTGCTGATGCCGTTGGGTCTTGTCCTGGCGCGTTTGCTGGCGTTTCACCGATTTCGCGGACGTGGCGTCCTTGAGGCCCTGGTGATGGCGCCGCTTGTGCTGCCGCCGACGGTGTTGGGATTCTATCTGCTCTCCGCCATGGGTGGAAACTCATCGCTGGGAAAGCTCTGGACGTCCATCTTCGGCCACCCGCTGGCGTTCAGCTTCGAGGGCCTTGTGGTGGCCTCGTTGATCTTCAATCTGCCGTTTGCGGTTCAGCCCATGCAGCGCGCCTTCGAAGCCCTGCCGCCGGACGTGCGCGAGGCGGCGTGGGTCAGCGGCCTTTCACCCTGGCGCACCTTCTGGCGCATCGAGGCCCCCCTGGCGTGGCCGGGTGTGCTGTCGGCGCTCGTCCTGACCTTTACCCACACCCTGGGCGAATTCGGCGTGGTGCTGATGGTCGGGGGCTCGATCCCCGGTGAAACCCGGACGTTGGCGCTGGCGATCTATGACCGGGTCCAGGCCTTTGACACCGAGGCCGCCCAGATGATGAGCGCCTTGCTGCTGCTGTTTTCGATCGGGGCGATCATCATTGCCAATGGCCTGACCTCGGGCGTGGGTCGTCGGCATGGCTGATCAGGGTCTTTCGGTCTCGCTCCGCCAAGCCGGTCCCATCCCGCTGGATGTCGCCTTCACGTGCGCGCCGGGTGAAGTGTTGGGGATTGTCGGTCCGTCGGGTGCAGGCAAGACCACCCTTCTGCGCGCCATTGCCGGGCTCTATCGGTGTCACGCCGGCCATGTCGCCGTTGACGGCGCGGTCTGGTTCGACAGCCAGGCGAAGGTGTTTCTGCCGCCTCATCGCCGTCGGGTCGGACTGGTGTTTCAGGAACACGCCCTGTTTCCGCACCTCTCCGCGGCAGACAATGTCGCCGTGGCCCTGATCGATCATCCGCAGTCGGAGCGGCGCAGCCGGGCGGCGGAGCTTCTGTCCCGGGTCCACCTCGATGGGCTTGAAGGCCGCAAACCAGCGGAACTCTCCGGTGGCCAGAGACAGCGGGTGGCCATCGCGCGTGCGCTCGCGCGAGATCCGAAAGTCCTGCTGCTCGACGAGCCGTTTTCCGCTGTTGACCGACGCACCCGGGTCCACTTGCAGGCGGAAATCGTTGCGCTTCGAAAGGATCTGGCGATCCCGATGTTGCTGGTCACCCATGACGTCGACGAGGTCGCTCGGCTCGCCGATCGGTTGTGTATCCTGGATCAGGGGCGCGTTTGTCTGATTGGTCGCCCCGAGGATGTGCTGGCTGAACCGGCCATCAGGGCGCTGCTTCTGGGCGACGCAGCCGCTTGAGGCGCGCGCATCCCGACCGCCACAGCCGGGCGCAAAAGACTCTAAAACCCGACTCGCCTCGCAGGCGAATTCATCCGCAGCGCTTTTCGCCTTGAAATGACCAATGTGTCAGGGCAGAGGGTCGTGAAAGCCCGACAGACAATCTTAACCGACTCGACACACTCTGATGTGTCAGGTGGGTCTGACCTGATACCCGTCTGTCGACCTACGTTTTCAGCCCCAATTCGTCAGGGCCTTGCATGATATCTTCGCTCTTCGGCGCCATCTCGAACGACATCGCCATCGACCTCGGCACCGCTAACACCCTGATCTACATGAAGGGCAAGGGCATCGTGCTGAATGAGCCCTCGGTGGTGGCGCTGCGCAATGTCGGCGGTCGCAAGATCGTCCATGCCGTCGGCATCGAGGCCAAGCAGATGCTGGGCCGTACGCCCGGCCACATGGAAGCCATCCGTCCCATGCGCGACGGGGTCATCGCCGACTTCGAAGTCGCCGAAGAAATGATCAAGTATTTCATCCGCAAGGTTCACAACCGCAAAGGCTTTGTGAACCCCAAGGTGATCGTCTGCGTGCCGTCAGGCGCCACCGCCGTGGAACGCCGCGCCATCAACGACAGCTGCCTGAACGCCGGCGGCCGCCGCGTGGGCCTGATCGACGAGCCCATGGCCGCCGCCATCGGGGCCGGCCTGCCAATCCATGAACCCACCGGCTCCATGGTCGTCGACATCGGCGGCGGCACCACCGAGGTGGCCGTGCTGTCACTCTCGGGTATCGTCTATTCGCGCTCGGTTCGCGTCGGCGGCGACAAGATGGACGAGGCGATCATCAGCTACATGCGCCGCAATCATAACCTGCTGATCGGCGAGACCACCGCCGAACGCATCAAGAAAGAAATCGGCACCGCCCGCGCGCCAGCCGACGGCGAGGGCCTGTCCATCGAGGTCAAGGGCCGCGACCTGATGCAGGGCGTTCCGCGCGAGGTGCGGATTTCCGAGAAACAGGCGTCTGACGCCCTGGCCGAGCCGGTCAGCCAGATCGTCGATGCGGTGAAGATGGCGCTGGAAGCCACGCCGCCGGAACTGGCCTCCGACATCGCCGACAAGGGCATCATGCTGACCGGCGGCGGCGCACTGCTGCGCGGCCTGGACGCCGAGATCCGCGACCATACGGGTCTGCCGGTGACGGTGGCCGATGATCCGCTGTCCTGCGTCGCGCTGGGCTGCGGCAAGGTGCTTGAACATCCCAAGTGGATGAAGGGCGTCCTAGAATCCACGCTCGCGTAGGGATGATCCGAAAGGGGTAGGGGCCAGGCCTGAATGTCCTATCGGGACAACCCGCTCGGCGAACTGAGGGTCCCCCTGACCTGGACGGCGGGGATCGTGTTCATCGTTGTGCTGATCGCCTCGGTGACGGTGCTGCTATCCGACCGGCGCGAAGCCTTCGACACCGACGACTATGGCCGTCCACGTACCCTCTCCGACAAGGTCATGGCGCCGGTAGGCGATGCGCTCTCCACCCCGGGGCGCCTGACCGGCCAGGGGGTTGACGGCATCAAGGGTTACTTCTTCGCGGTGTCGGAAAACCGCCGGCTGCGCGCCGACCTGAAGGAAATGCAGCAGTGGCGCGACGTCGCCATCGCCCTTCGCGACACGAATGAGCGTTATCGCGCTGTCCTGGGCCTGAAAACCGACCCACCCATCCCGATGGCTTCGGCGCGCATCGTCACGGATTCACGGGGCCCCTTCGCCAATTCACGGCTGGCCAACACCGGCAGCGAGGCGGGCATCAAACCCGGCAATCCGGTGATGAGCGAAAACGGCCTGGTCGGCCGCGTGATCGGGGTCACCGAAGGCGTCAGCCGGGTGCTGCTGCTGACGGATGTCGCCTCGCGCACGCCGGTGATGATCGACCGGACAAACTCACGCGCCATTCTCACGGGCGACGGCGGCCCCAATCCCAAGCTGGACTACCTGCGCGGCCAGGATCCGGTGAAGAACGGCGACCGGGTGTTGACCTCCGGCGACGGCGGCGTTTTCCCGCGGGGATTGCCTGTGGGCGTTGCTGTCAAGGGACTGGATGGCCGGTGGCGCGTGGTGCTGGCCTCGGACAAGGCCGCCGTTGACTATGTGCGGATCCTCCTGTTTCAGGATTTCACCCAGGTCGCCAATCGCGTGGGTCTTGATAAGCTGGCTGTGCCACCGCCGACCCCGGGTGCATCGACGTTGCCGCCTCCGGCGGGCATCGCAACAGTATCAACCCCTGCTGCCGTGCCGCCGAGGCCAGCCTCCGTTGCAAAGCCACCACCTCCGGCGGCGGAAAGGCGCGCGCCGTGAGCAACAGCGGCGTTCAACCCCTTTCGCCCTGGCGTTGGCTGGGGATTCCGCTGGTGCAGGTGGTGGTGGCAACCTTTGTGTTCGCGCTGCCCTTGCGGTTCTGGGGCATGAGCCTGCCGGAGCCGCTGTTTGCCCTGCCGGTGGTGTTTGCCTGGGCGGTCATCCGGCCCTCGATGCTGGCCCCCATCGGTGTGATGATCATGGGCGTTTATCTGGATTTGTTGTGGGGCAGTCCTTTGGGCCTCTGGGCGGTCTGTCTTTTGTTGCCTTACGGCCTGGTGCTGGGTGGTCGAGCGATGCTGGCGGGCCAGAGCCGGCTGATCATGTGGGCCTGGTATTGCGCCGCGACGGCTTTGGCCCTTGGCGCGGGCTACCTTTTCACAATGCTTGACGCCCAGAATGTGCTGAATCCAATTTCGGTCGGATGGCAATTCCTGGCCACAATCGTGCTCTATCCCTTCGCTGACCGTCTGATCGACCTGTTTGAAGATGCTGATGTGAGGTTCCGCTGAGCCCCCCATGACCGGTCCCGCAATTTTCTTTGAAGAGGTCAATGAGCGTCAGGGCGTCTTCCATCGGCGTGCGATTCTGCTGGGTGGTTTTGCAGGGTTGGGGCTGACGGCCATGGCGGGCCGGCTGGCCTATCTCCAGCTGTTCCAGACGCAACGCTTCGAGCGGTTGTCCACATCAAACCAGTTTAATTTCAAGCTGATGCCGGCACCGCGCGGCGTCATCGTCGACCGCAACGGGGCTGTGCTGGCCGCCAACCGCCCCAACTTCCGGCTGCTGGTCGTGCGCGACAAAGGCGTGGACGCCGAGGCTACCCTGAAGACCCTGGCCAACTATGTGCCCCTCGACGACGTGCGTCAGCGTCGTCTGCTCAAGGATATCAACAGCGCCCCGCGCCGTGCTCCGGTCTCGGTG
The DNA here is from genome assembly GCA_031379795.1 of Alphaproteobacteria bacterium. Lineage (GTDB taxonomy): Bacteria > Pseudomonadota > Alphaproteobacteria > Caulobacterales > Caulobacteraceae > Phenylobacterium. The sequence continues at coordinate 9,531 of JANNFM010000328.1, read as the reverse complement.
ATGGAAGATATGAGCTGGGAACAGTTTTCCGCCATCAGCGTGCGCGCGCCCGAGCTGGTGGGCGTGACCGCCGACATGGGCGAGGTCCGGGTCTATCCGCACGGCGGCGCCTTCGCTCACGTGATCGGCTACGTGGCCAAGGTGAACCGGGAGGACATTTCCCTCACCGGACCCAACGCGGATCCCATACTGCTGCACCCGGGCTTCCGGATGGGCAAGCAAGGGGTGGAAAAAGCGTTTGATCTGCAACTGCGCGGACGGCCCGGTGCCCGCAAGGTCGAGGTGGATGCGAATGGCCGAGAGGTCCGCCACCACGACGAGGGCGACATCACGCCCGAGCCTGGTGCCGAGATCCAGCTGACCCTCGACGTCGACGTCCAGAACCGGGCGCTGGAAGTATTTGGCGAGGAGAGCGGTGGTGCCGTGGTGATGGACTGCCGCACCGGCGACATCATCTGCATGACGTCTGCCCCCAGTTTCGACGCCAACCGGTTCGTACGCGGCCTCACTTCGGCGGAGTACCGCGGTCTGGCCAGCTTTGAACGCAAGCCGATGTTGGACAAGTGCCTGTCCGGCCTCTACCCGCCGGGCTCAACCTTCAAGACCATGACCGCCCTGGCCATTCTTTCGGCCGGAATCGATCCGGAGGCGCGGGTCAGCTGCGGCGGTGGCATGAACTTTGGTGGCCGCTATTTCCACTGCCACAAGAAGGGCGGCCACGGGTCTCAGAACCTGCACGAGGCCATCAAGAACTCCTGCGACACCTATTTCTATTCCATGTCGCTGCGTGTCGGGCCGGATCGCATCGCCCAGGCCGCCCGCGCGTTCGGGCTGGGTCAGGTTTTCGACATCGGCATCCCGGGCCAGAAGAAGGGCATCGTGCCGGATCGGGCCTGGAAGAAGCGCTACTTCGCCAAGCACGAGGCCCAACAGCCCTGGTGGCCGGGCGAAAACCTCTCCTACGCCATCGGCCAGGGCTATCTGCAGGTCAACTGCCTGCAGCTGGCGGTGATGACCGCTCGACTGGCCAACGGGGTCAGGGCGTTGAACCCGCGACTGGTGCGCTCGGTCGGCGGCAAGGAACAGCCAAAAGGTTCCGAGGCTCCGGACCTGCCGTTCCTGCGTGAGCATATTGACCGGGTACGCGCCGGGATGGCGGCCGTCACGGAGGCCGGCGGCACGGCGTTTCGCGCCAGCCAGCTGGGGCTGGGCGACATCCTGATGGCCGGCAAGACCGGCACCGCTCAGGTGCGCAACTATGACAAGGGCGGTTCGCGTGGGAAGGGCGGGGTCTGGCACCTGCGCGACCACGGCCTGTTCGTGGCCTTCGCACCGGTGGATGCGCCGCGCTATGCCATGGCAGTGATTGTCCAGCACGGCATGGGCGGATCGACTGCGGCCGCCCCGCGAGCGCGCGAGATCATGCGCACGACCCTGCTGAAGGATCCGGAACTGCGGGCGCGCATCGAAAAGCCGTTGCCTATGCCGGAAATGGTCCCCGACACCGAACTCGACACCGTGCCCGGCACCTCGAACATCGAACGCACCGCGGCCACTATCGCGGGAGGCCCGGCATGACCGTCTCGGCCCTGACCCGTCCCGGGGAACGTGACCGCCTGATCGTCAAACTATCCGAGATCGACTGGCTGTTCGTCCTGGTCCTGTGCCTGATCGCGGGCACCGGTGCCCTGATGCTCTTTTCGATTGCGGGGTCGTCCTGGACACCCTGGGCTGCGGCGCATGCCATGCGTTTTGGACTGTGCCTGGCCCTGATGATCGCGCTCGCCGTCGTTGATGTGCGGGTCTGGTTCGCGCTTGCCTATCCAATCTATGGCGCGGGGCTGCTGTTGCTGGTGGCGGTAGAAGCCGTCGGTGATATCCGGCTGGGCGCACAACGATGGCTGTCCATCGGCAGTTTCAGTTTCCAGCCGTCCGAAGTGATGAAACTGGGGATCGTGCTGGCGCTCGCGCGGCTTTACCACGGCGTTCCCGCCCAGCGGGCGCAGCTATCCTGGTGGTTGCTGATCCCGGCGACAATGATTGCCATTCCGGTGCTGCTGGTCGCCCATCAGCCGGATCTTGGGACGGCCATGTTGATCGCGCTGTCAGGTGCCGCGATCGTCGTGCTCGCGGGACTGTCCTGGAGGATCATCGCCGCCGCCGTCATCGGCGCGCTGGCCGTTATTCCGCCCTTTGTCATGTTCGGCATGCACGACTATCAGCGCCAGCGGGTCTTCACATTCCTGGACCCCGAGAGCGATCCATCCGGGTCCGGCTATCACATTCTTCAGTCCATGATCGCCCTGGGCTCTGGTGGCCTGTTGGGCAAGGGGTATGGTCTGGGCTCGCAGAGCCAGCTCAACTTCCTTCCGGAAAAACAGACCGACTTCATCTTCGCCACCCTGGCTGAGGAGTTCGGGTTTGTCGGATGCGTTTCGGTTCTCATTCTCTATGGCGCGGCAATCTTCATGGCGCTGCGGACATCCTACCTCAGCCACAGCCACTTCGGACGGCTGGCGGCGGCGGGTGTTACGGCGACGTTCACCCTCTATGTGATGATCAACGGCGCCATGGTGATGGGTCTGGCTCCGGTGGTCGGCGTGCCCATGCCGATGCTCAGCTACGGGGGCACCGTCATGCTGACCGTGATGATCGGCTTCGGCCTGATCCAGTCCGTCCGCGTCCACCGCTATTCGGAGGTGACCAGCGGCAAGGGGACATTTGTCTAAACGCGAAGCGCCGCCGTGGCGTGCCTTCTGCCAGCAGCGATTTCGCGGTACTGGTGATTTATGGGACGTGAAACGCGCAAGCTGCCAACGGAGATCTATCGGAATGGCATACTTTTGTTGCCTGTTCGGGAACGCGCGGCCCCGGTGACATCCGAGTTCATCGCGAGGTTGACAGAAGAACTCGACGAAGAAGACATGCGGCGAGCCATGAACCCCAGCCGCGACGATTAGAGTGTTCGACGCTCTTCCCTGATCACCACTTCGACGAGGGAGCCGATACCCCCCAAAAAGCTCGTCATCACCCGGCTCTTGTCCGGGTGACCCATAAACGCCGAGGCTTGCCGAACAAGATCAAAGCGTCACCGCCGCGTTCCGTTCGAATTTGCCGGCGTCTATGGGTCGCCGGCACGGCGTCGCTACGCTCCTGGGCCGAGGATGACGATCTGAATTGGGATTGATCCATCCCGTCTGGCGCATTGGCCGCTGATCCGGCTCAGACCTTAAGCGCCGCCTCTGTCGCGCGCACCAGTCCATCCACAATCCCCGGCTCGGTCGAGGCGTGGCCCGCGTCCCAGACCACCTCGAACCGCGCCTTGGGCCAGGCGGTCTTCAGCCGCCAGGCGCTATCCATCGGCGTGACCACATCAAATCGTCCCTGCACGATCCAGCCAGGAATATCCGCCAGCTTGTCGGCGTTCTCGATGATCCAGTCCCGGCTCTCGAAGAACCCGTCGTTGGCAAAGAAGTGGCACTCGATCCGGGCGAACGCGATGGCAAAGTCGATCTCGTTGAACTTGGACGGCCGGGCTTCCGGTCCCCGGATCGAGATCGTGTCCCCCTCCCACTGGCTCCAGGCCGCAGCCGCCTCGGCCTGAACCTTGCGATCGGGACTGGTCAGCCGCTTGTGGAACGCGCTGATCATGTCGTGGCGCTCGTCCACCGGGATCGGCGCACAAAACCGGGCCCAGGCGTCCGGGAACAGCATCGAGGCTCCATCCTGATAAAACCAGCGTAACTCGCGCGGCGTCAGCAGGAAAATGCCCCGCAGTACCAGGCTCTCCACCCGCTCCGGGTGTTTGATCGCATAGGCCAGCGCCAGGGTGGACCCCCACGACCCGCCGAACACGCACCATTTCTCGACACCCAGATGCACCCGCAGCCGCTCAATGTCCTCGATCAGCGACCAGGTGGTGTTGTCTTCCAGACTTGCGTTGGGCCGTGAGCGGCCACAGCCGCGCTGATCGAACAGCGCCATCCGCCACTTCGCCGGGTCAAAGAACCTGCGCATGGTTGGATTGATCGCCCCGCCCGGGCCGCCATGCAGGATCACGCACGGCTTGCCGTCCGGATTGCCGCACTCCTCGTAGAAAATCTCGTGCGGACCACCGGTGGCCAGCCAGCCGCGCGCAAACGGCTCGTTGTCGGCGAACAGACCACGGCGATTGGTGGTGGCGGAGAAGGCCTGCGCCGGGGTGCTTCGTTCCATGAGGCCCTTTTACGTCGGGAAACGCCGGTCGAGCCAGCCCAGGATCAGCGCGTTCACCTCATCGGGCTTTTCCTGCTGTGTCCAGTGCCCCGATCCCTTGACCATATGGGTCTCCAGATCGCCGACGAAGGCGGGCATATGATCGGCCATATCCGGGCGCAGCACCGCGTCCAGCTCGGCTGTGATCATCAGGCACGGGATGCCGTCGATGCGGCTGGGTAACCCCTCGGCGGCTTCCCAGTTGCGGGTGAAATTGCGGTACCAGTTGATCGGGCCTGTGAACCCGCCCGCCTCGAAAGCCTGGACGAACGCCGCCAGTTCCGCAGGCGTCAACATCTGGCCCGTCGTGTCCGAGGCGTCCCAGGCGTTCAGCAGATCCTTGAAAGCGAACGTCGAGCCGCCGGCATTCGGCTCCGCCGCCGTGGTGATCCCCGACCCTGCCGGCTTGCGCATGAAGAACCGCATGGTCTTTTCGACGTCCTTGCCCAGCACCGCGTCCGCGTCACCCGGGGTCTGGAACCACACGATGTACATGTCCGGCCCGTAAGCGGCGCGCATGGCTGCGATCGGGTCCACGGGCGAGCGCGGCATCATCGGCGTATTCAGACCGATCACCCCCGCGATCCGGTCCGGGTACATCAGCGGCAGCTGCCAGACGACGAAGCCGCCCCAGTCATGGCCACAGAAGATCGCCTTCTCGATCCCCAGTTTATCCAGCAGTCCGACCATGTCACCGGCCAGATGGGCCATGTCATAGTCTGTCACCGCAGCTGGCTTCGACGACAGGCCGTAGCCGCGCTGGTCCGGTGCGATCGCCCACCGGCCTGCCGCCTCGAAGGCCTTCATCTGGTGGCGCCAGGAAAACGCCAGTTCGGGGAAGCCGTGACAGAACACCACCGGCACGCCCTTGCCCTTGTTCACCTCATAGTAGGCCAGCTCCACCCCGTTCGCGGCCACCCGCTGCACGGGGGGCATCATGGTTTCCAGCGCTGACATAGGTGTCTCCGTGCGGATTGGGGTTTCCCCGATCTCTTCAAACCAAGTAGGGCATGGGCGCCGTGACGTCCGCCAACACCTCATCTCCGCCGCCGCCCACACCGTGGGGGCTCGTGATCCTGCTCGGATCGCTGACGGCCACGGGTCCGCTGGCTATCGACATGTACCTGAGCACCCTGCCGGCCATCGGCAAGTCGCTCAGCGCTTCGCCAGCCTCGGTCCAGGCCACGGTCTCGGCCTTCCTGGCCGGCATGGCCATCGGCCAGCTGGTCTACGGCCCCTGGTCCGACCGGATCGGGCGACGCGTGCCGATGATGTTGGGCGTCGTCATCTTTATTCTCGCCTCGGTAGCCTGCGGGATGGCGACCTCGGTGGAACAGCTGTTGGTGGCCCGGTTCGTTCAGGCGCTGGGGGCCTGCGCCGGGGGTGTCGTGTCGCGGGCCATCGTCCGTGACACCTTTGACCACACTGAGACCGCCCGAACGCTCAGCCTGATGATGCTGATCATGGGGTTGGCCCCGATTCTGGCCCCGCTGCTGGGGGCGGCCCTGCTGGCCTTCGGCGGCTGGCGACTGAACTTCTGGTTCATGGCGGCGTTCGGCATCGTGGTCGGCGTGGCGGCAGTGCTGCGCCTGAAAGAATCCCGGTCCGAGGCCACGGCGCGCCAGGCCAGTTCCGAGAATCCGTTCCAGTCCTACGCCGCGCTGCTACGCCAGCCCCGGCTGCTGGGATATGCCCTGGCCGGCGCCCTGAACGGGGCCACGCTCTTCACCTACATCGCCACCTCGCCCGGCCTGATCATGGGCACCTACGGCTATTCCAGCGCCATCTTCCCGTGGATCTTCGGCTTCAACGCGCTCGGGATCGTGGCCTCGGGACAGGTCAACCGGATGGTCCTGCGCCACGTCCACCCCGACCGGATATTGAGCCGGGCCAGCGTGATCGCGTTCGCACTGGGCGTCGCCCTGATGATCGCGGCCTGGTCCGGCATCGGCGAACGCTGGACCGTGTTGCCACTGGTATTCCTGATCTTCTGCAGTCTGGGCTTTATGCAGGGCAATACGACGGCGGGCGCGCTGAATGTCGACCCGCTGCGGGCCGGTTCGATCTCGGCCCTGATGGGCACCGTAGGTTTCGCGGCCGGTGCACTGGCCTCGACCCTCGCCGCCGTCCTGCACGACGGGTCAGCGCGGCCCATGGCGCTGGTGATGGTGGTGGCGCTGGCCGGATCCGCCCTGGCGCTCCGGTTCCTCGCTCTGCGGCCCGCTCAGGCCTGAGGATCCACCCCGCGCGCCGCCCAGGCCAGCACCGCCCAGCCGATCAGGAACAACAGCCCGCCGATGGGCGTAATCGCGCCGAACCATCGCGGCGCCCCAAGCGCCATGGCGTAGAGGCTGCCCGAAAAGATCACCACGCCACTCAGGAAAAACGCCGGCGCATGACGCGCCCTGACCGCGCCCACCTGAATGAACGTCGCGCATGCAAACGTCGCCATCGAATGCATAAACCCATAGCTGGCCCCGGTCCGCAGCCACTCCTGAGCCTTGGGATCGCTGACCCCATGCGCCGCAAACGCGCCCACCGCCACGGCCACAAACCCGCTGACCGCCGCCAGCGTCATCCAGTTGCGACGGGTCCACAAGCCCATGCCTAGCCCCAGACCTGCGGGCGTCGCGCGGCCCACGGCGCTTCCTTCTCCAGCTGCCCGGCCAGCCGGAACAGCGTCGCCTCGTCAGCGTATTTGGCCGTGAACATCATGCCGATGGGCAGGCCCTTGGCGTCCATCTCCAGCGGCAGGCTCAGCGACGGCTGGCCCGAGAAGTTGAACGGCGGCGTGAACGGGAAGGCGCGACCCTGTCGCTTGTTCACCTCGCGCGGCTCCAGATTGACCGGATCGATATGCCCGATCTCCGGCACCGGCGTCCCCAGCACGGGCGACAGATAAACGTCGATATCCGCAAACGCCGCCAGCGTGGCCCGGTTCAGCATCCGCATATCCTGCAGCGACCGCAACGCGTCGGCCCCGCTGATCTTGCGGCCGGATTTCAGTGACGCCCAGGTCAGCGGCTCCAGTTCGTCGGGTTCCGGCTCACGGCCGATCTCGTCGATCAACCGCGCCATCCCCGCCGCAAAGTTCGCCGCCCCTGCCGGGCCGCGCGCCGCATACAGCGCCCGGTAGTCGATCCCCAGCCCACGCTCGAACACGTCATGACCCAGCCGGCGCAGCAGGTCCGCCGTCCGCTCCAGCGCGGCCTGGATTTCAGGATCGATGGGCCGGCCATTGGCGGTTTCCGACGACCACGCAATCCGCAGCTTGCCGGGGCCCTTGCTCACGTCATCCAGATACAACCCTGACTTCGGCGGCGCCGCATAGGGCGAGAACGGCTCAGGGTATCCCGTGGCGTCCAGCATCGCCGCACTGTCGCGCACCGTGCGGCTGACCACGTGATCCACCACCAGGCCATAGGTATAGTCATAGCCGTCCGGCAGGTTCGGGTTACGGTCGCGCGTCACCTTCATCCCCACCAGCCCGCAACAGGCCGCCGGAATCCGGATCGAGCCCAGCCCGTCCGAGGCGTGGCCCATCGGCACAATCCCCGCCGCCACGGCCGAGGCCGATCCGCCTGACGAGCCGCCCGCGATATGCCCCGGGTTCCAGGGGTTGCGACAGGGCCCAAGATGGGCGCTCTCCGTCGTGCCGGTGATGCCGTACTCCGGGGTATTGGTCTTGCCGATGGGGATCACGCCGGCGTCGCGGTATCGCGCCGTCAGCCCGCCGTCCTCGGTGTCGACCACGCCCCGCGCAAACCGGCTGCCCGAGGTGCGCGGCCAGCCCGCCACCGGCATGGCCAGGTCCTTGATCAGAAACGGCACGCCCCGGAACGGCCCGTCGGGCAGGGCACCCTTGGCCCGGGCCCGCGCATCCTCAAACCCGCTGTAAACCACCGCGTTCAGGGTCGGATTGTGCTTCTCAACGCGCGCAATCGCCGCCTCGACCAGCTCGCCCGGCGTCACCTGTTTTGTCTCAACCAGCTGGGCAAGCCCCAGACCGTCAAAGTCAGAATAGTTATCCATCAGCGCGCTCCAGCAGAAAGGAAGGCCAGTTTTTCAATGGGTGCCAGGTCGCGCACCTGTTTTTTCAAAGCGCCGAACGCCCCCTCGGCCGCATCCAGCGCGCCGTCGATATCAGCCTGCGTCATCGCCGCGCACATGAACATGTTGTGCCACGGGTGCACATAGACGCCCCGCGCCAGCATCTCCGATGCAAAGCAAAACCCTTTCCGAAGCTCGACATCGTCGTCGAACAGGAACAGCGGCATGGTTCCCGGCCCCGTCTGGCGGAAGCCAAACCCGGCCGCCACCGCGCGCTCGCTCAAGCCCGCCCGCAACCGTTCCCCCAGGGCCGTAATCTTCTCCAGATAGTCGGTCTCGCGGATTAGCCTGAGCGTCTCCAGACCCGCCGCCATCGGCGCCGCCTGATACCAGAACGACCCCGTCACATAGATTGCCGCCGCCGCCTTGCGCGCCTTGTTCGACCCCAGCAGCACCGAGATCGGATGCCCGTTGGCCACGCACTTGCCCCACGACGACAGGTCCGGCTGCACCCCCAAACGGCTCCACGAGCAATCCCGCACCAGCCGAAATCCAGCCCGCACGTCATCCACCACCAACAAGGCCCCGGTCTGGTCACACAGCTCCCGCGCCCGCCTGGCATAGGCCGGGTCCGGATCGGCCTGATCGATGAACGCGTCATGCTTGAACGGTGCCGCAAACACCGCCGCCAGATCATCGCCGGCCTCGGCTACAGCGGCCTCCAGGCTGGCCACGTCGTTGTAGTCACAGAAGATCTGGTTGGCCCGGTCCGTGTCGATCGTCCCCGCCGGACGCGGCACGCACCAGGGCGCTGCGCCGTGATAGGCGCCCTTGGCCCGGATCACCTTCCGGCGCCGTGTGTGCGCGCGGGCCGCCGACAGCGCCATGGTGGTGGCGTCGGTGCCGTTCTTGCAGAAGATCGCCCAGTCGGCGTGCGTAACCATGGCGGTCAGCGCCTCGGCCAGCTCCACCATCACCGCCGTCGGCCCGGTCAGGGTATCGCCCTGGCCCAGCTGGCGCACAAACGCCGCATCGATCTCCGGATGGCCATAACCGAACAGGTTCGGACCATACGCGCACATGAAATCCAGATACCGGTTGCCATCGACATCGGTGATGTGCGCCCCGTCGCCCTTCGCAAAGAACTGCGGATAATCATCCGGCAACAGCCCCACCGACTGATGCCCGAACATCCCCCCCGGGATCACCGCCTCGGCCCGCTCCCTG
>JANNFM010000282.1:0-7912 GCA_031379795.1 Alphaproteobacteria bacterium | reverse complement strand
GACCTACATGTTCGAGGCGCCGCCGATGGCTGCCGCCATGGCCGTGCTCGACATATATGACCGCGACGCCGTGTTCGATCATATCACCCGGATGGGCGATCGCCTGCGGACGGGTCTCGCCCAGGCGGCCGCCGCCCACGGACACACGATCTCCCAGACGGGTCCGGTCACCATGCCCACGCTGCTGTTCGAGGGCGATGCGGACGGAGCCCGCCAGCGCGTCTTCTCGCGCGAGGCGGCCGGCCGGGGCGCGATCTTCCACCCCGGCCTCAACTGGAATCTGAGCGCCGCACACAAGGCCTCCGACATCGACGAGGCGGTCGAGATCGCCGCCGCCGCCTTCGCGGCGACGCCAGTCACCGGGCCGTCAAACACCTGAGCCCGGGGGGGCCCAGCGGCGTGGCTGTTGATCAAACGTCCGGTTCCGGGACGAAGATCAACGGTGAGAATCGACCCATGGCGGAAGTTCAGGAGGTCCGCTTGTGAGCGTGCCAGAAGTCCGAGCTCAAATGTCTTGCAGCCACTCAATATGGAGGGCGCAATGTCCGTCCAACTTTGCCTCGGTAAGTCCTTCCTGCGTGCCCGATACAATGTCTGCTAGGCGTTCAGCTGTCGTGCTAGACCAAGCCGTGTTCTCTGCGCCCAAGATGGCGATCTCAGTTCCGACCAAAAGCACGTAGCGCTCGCTCGCCCCCCCGAAATTGCCCCAGTAGCTTTTCAGCCCGACTTGCCTTGCGGCACGCTGCCGAGAATCCCTTCTGAGTTCTAGACCCTCGATTTCCTCGGGGAGAACCTCATATCGGATGCCAACGTAGATGATACACGCGCTTGCGCTCATGGACTCTCCCCTTACCCCGCAATCTGCCCACCAGCGGAAATGGAGGCAATGACCGCAATCCCCCCTTCGCGGAAGCTCGGAACGTCCGCTTGCGGGGCAGGCATTGGCCGCCGCGCCCCTGGATAAGCCCCGGGGGCGGATTCAATCCGCTGGATGTCAGCGCTCGCCGACATCTTCCACGAGGTCGGCGACGATGGTCCGGCGCGCCAGGGCGTAGCAGGCCACGCCCGCCAGGCTGGCGAGGGCCGCCACGCTGAGCGCGCTCCGCAGGCCTATGGCCGGCCCCTGCCCCAGGGGCCCGGCGAACAGGTCGCTGAGCAAGCCCACGACCAGGGGTCCAAGACCGGTGCCCATCAGGTTGATGATGAACATTGCGCAGGCCGTGGCGGTCGCACGCATGTTCGGCGGCACGACACCGTGCAGGGTCGCATAGACCGGCCCCGCCCAGAACACGTTCATGAACGACTGCAGGATGAGAAAGCCGGCCGCGGCCACGGCGCTGTCCACGTTCAGCGCCGCGATATAGGCCGGCGCCGCGACGATCAGGGCGATGGCCGGCGCCACCACCACGTTGCGGATGTCGCGGGCTGCCGCGCGGTCGGCGATGATTCCCCCGAGCACCCCGCCAAGCGCGCCAAACACGCCGTTGATCAGACCGATGGAAATCCCCAGCAGGCCCATCGGACGCAGGCCGAATCCCGCGGCCAGGTCGGCGATCTCCGGTCCGTGACTGCGCAGGAAGAACGAGGCCAGAAATGGCGCCTGGCCATCGGTGAAGAGGACCTTGAAGCCCACCGCCAGGCTGAGGAACCAGAACGTCCGCTTGGATGCCAGGAGGGCGAACGCCGCCATCAGCGGAACCTGCGCGGCGCGCACCTCCGCAGCCCGACCGGCCAGGTCCGCCCGGGTCTCCTTCATGGTCAGGACGACGAGGCCAGCCAGGACAAGACCCGGCGCTCCGGCCAGCAGGAAGGCCATGCGCCAGCCATAGGCGTCCGCCACGAGACCGCCGAACGCCATGCCGATCAGGCCGCCCAGGGGCACGCCGATGGCGAACAGGCCCATCGCCGAGGCGCGTTTTGACTTCGGGAAATAGTCGCTGATCAGGGATTGCGAGGGCGGCACGCCCCCGGCCTCGCCAATGCCCACGCCGAACCGGCAGAGGCAGAGCTGGACGAACGACTGGGCGGCGGCGCTCAGCGCCGTGAACCCGCACCAGACCGTCACCGCGGTCGCGATGATGAACGGGCGGTGCCGATACTCGGCCAGCCGCGCGATCGGGATGGCCATGATGGTGTAGATCAGGGCGAAGGATATCCCGGACATGATCCCCACCTGCCAGTCGGCGAGGTGAAGCTCCTGCTTGATCGGCTCGGCGAGGATATTGATCACCTGCCGGTCGAGATTGTTCAGCATGTAGATGACCAGCAGCAGGCCCAGCACATAGTTGGCGTAGGCGGGGCGGAAGGCCCGGCCCGCCACGGGGTCCGGCTGTGCGATTGTGTCCGTCATGGAGTCGCCTCTGCTGGCGCTGTTTCGCGGGGCCGGATCAGACCCGGGGTTCGAACCAGATCGGCGAGGACCAGGCGCGCTCCATCACCGTCGCAGGCAGTTTCGGATTGGGCGGCGTGCCATTGCGTAGCGCGTCCCAGGTGGACCAGCGACAGGACGGGTTTTCCAGCACCCGGACATAGTAGAACGCCCGCTGACGCGCATCGAAAGCAGGGTCGGTCCAGACTGTTCGCAGCTCCACGTCGCCCTTGAACCGATCCGGCTGGCAGGTCTTCAGGTCGACTGCGGCGCCACTGACGGGACAGCGCGCCGTCGCGGGATCCAGCTTGCCTCCGTCGGCGCAGGCCACGTCGAAGACGCGCTCTTTCGCCACGCCGTTCTCGATCCAGCCCTTTACGATTTGCGCCCGCTGCAGATAGCCGGATGTCGGATCTCGAACCGCCCAGACCAGGAATTTCGGCGCCTTGTTCGCCGCCGGCAGCAGATCCCCGCCCATTGGCACGCCGTGGGCATAGGCCTGCCGCACGGTGTCGGAACGGGTCAGCAGGTCCGCCGGGAAGTCATAGCCGGCGAAGAACCGCACCTTGATCCGGGGTCCGGAGGTGGCGAAGGTTTCCTTGCGCCGCAGCGCGCCGAAGATCGCCTCGCGGCTGTTCTCTTCGGCCCAGACGCCGGCCAGGCCGCTGCCGCCCCGTGTCTGCCGGACGACCGCGGCGCTGGTCCCGCCCTCCCAGGTCCGCGCGCCGCCGGCGGGCAGTCCGTCGCGGACTTCGGGCCGGCCGTCGCGGCCACCGGACGCGCCGAAATAGTTGCGCTCCTCCACCCCGCCAGGCGCGGCGTTGTGATTGTCGGAGGAGCTGATGAAGCCAAGCTTGAACGGGTTCACACCCAGCTTCTGACGATGGAGAATGCCCTCCTCCAACGCGCGCCGCACGTAGCCGCCCGCGAACTTCGTCACGGGTTTGTCCGTGCCGATGTAGCGTTCCATGATCTCGAAATTGGCCCACTCGTCGTTCGGCGACAGTGTGGGATGGGTCTCGGATGTCCCCTTGATCTGGCTGATTTCCACCAGCGGCTCGTTGCGGGCTCGAAGCTCAGCGTAGGCCCGGTCGATGGGCTGGCCGTTGCGGCGCACGCTATCGAACATCAATCCGTCACTGCCGTTGGAATTGTGCGGGATGGCCAGGGCCTCGATACCCCTGGCCCTCCAGCCGTCCATAGCCCGCCAGAGGTCCTCCGGGTCCATTGAGACGGTAGAAGCGAAGGGCGCCGCCGGGACCCTGGCGCTGCGGAAGATCACATTGCGGTGCAGGTTGCGCCCGTCGGGGGCCGAGGTGAACTCATAACCGACCAGGGTGGTGAACCGGCCAGGGTGATTGTTGCGGGCGGCGGCCTCCTGGATCTCCGCCCAGCCGCGTCCGGTGACCGCCGGGTCGTTGTACTCGGGCGGCAACGCCTTGGAGCGGGAGCCTTCGACGAAGGCCGTGAAGGCGCGCTGCATCGCCGCAGCGTCGGTCCCGAACAGGTTCTGACTGAAGGGCAGGCTGTGCAGCGGGCTGTCGGGCCGCGCGGCCTCGCGCACTGCAGACAGGTACTCCGAATGGTCCGTGACCGCCGTGAAGTCGAGGGGACCGCCCTCCAGCCGGACCTGATAGCCGCTGGCGTGGCCGATCGCCTCGCCCTGGGCGAACCGGTAGGCGTCGTCGGGAGTCCGGCGAACGTTGGAGATATAGGCGTCGTTGGAGAGATAGGTGTGGACGTGCAGATCACCGAAGTAGGCGTTGCGATCCGGATTGTAACCGGGAAGCCTGACACCCGGGGACGGCGCGTTCGCAGAGGATCCTGTCGGCGGCGGAATAGCCCCGGACTGTCGCGCACTGACTGCGCCAATGGCTGCGGCGCCACCCATGACCAGCGCGACCGCAACAGCTGGCCCCAGATACCTGATTGCAGCCACGACATCCCCTTCTCTGGGTTAGATCTCTCCCACCGACCAGAGTCAGCTGTGTTCGGGATTGATCCAATCTGGTCATGGGTCGGGCGCCCTTCGGACACGTGATCTCCGGCGACCTGCCGACCCTGTCGGGTAGCCTATGGCGTGGACCGCATGGTCGCAATTCAAATGTTCCCCATTGGTATCAAAATTGCCTATGAGGCCCTGACGCATCGAGGTGATCAGCAGGAATTCCCGGCCCGGGTGGAATTGTTGTCCATCGAAGACGCGGATGTTACTGCTCCCGGCCGCCGGGATTGTCAGGCGCAGAGGCAAGGAATTGACTGAACTCAAATCCGCGGAAAGACCGAAAACGGGTCGGGGATCGAAGCCGCGGGTCAATGTGGCCGAGCGGCGGGAAGCCTACATCCGGATCGCCAGCAGGGTCTTCCTGGAGAAGGGTTTGGGACCGGCGACCATGCAGGACGTCGCCGATGCAGCCGGCGTCCCCAAGGTGCTATTCTACCGGATTTTCTTGTCGAAAAAGGACCTGCTGGACGCGATCCGCGACTATGTGATCGCAGGCATCCACCAGGTTTACGCCACGCCGAGCTTCACCTACGGCGCCCGCGTCCAGGGTGTGGCGGAGATCGCCCGCGAATGCCCCGAACCCTACCTGCTCGTATTCCGTTACAGCCGGGCCGGCATCGAGCGGTCGGACTGGGCCGAAGCGGTAGCAAGCGCCATCAGCGGCTACACGCGCAAGCGCTGGTTTGCGGTAGGCCCTGATGCGCCCCCGGGGGCGGACGAGCGGGCGGACTACGCCTCCCGGCTCAACGTTGGTCAGTTCATCGAGGTCTTCATCCGTTGGATCGAAGGGAACGACGGCCTCGACGAGAAGGCCCGCCTGAAATGGTGGAGCCGCATCCAGCGCGAGCACCATTTGGCGTCGCGCGAAGCTTACCGGCTGGGAACCATAGAGTTGAACTACAAACTCCCCGAAGAGTAGGCACTCAGGTTTCGACAGGTCAACTTCGCTGAGCCAAGGAAGCGCCTTGCTGATGCGCCTGTCGGGGTTTGCGCGCCGACGACGACGAGATCCGGACACAGATCGCAGATTGATCGGAGCCCGACTTCATTCGCACAACAGCCGGCGCTGCGCTGCCGATGGCCGGTTGGAAACCGCTCGTGGCCTGAAGGCCGCTCGGGGTTGGAGAAATTTGCGCCAAAGTAGAGACCGGTTGCCGTTGGGCTGCCAGCCCCGCCAATATCCCTTCCTCGCGGGCCGCAGAACCTGTACTGAATCGCGCTGCAAAGCGGGTGAATTCAGTATTGCGCTCCCTGATCTCACGTTACGGCACCGTTTACATACTCGAAAGCTGTGCGAAAATCGTAAGATCGAATTACCCGCCCGGTGTTAAGCTTCTCCTTGGCATATTCAGCACGGTCGGCCCAAACTTGATGCGCCAGGGTTTGGTTGCGTCTGCACTGCTCCGAAAGCGAAAACGTGACCGGAAAGCGCTCAATGAGATCAACCGTAACGTGGAATCCATCTCCGTAAGTCCGCCAATACTCATAAAATAACCTTGACGACAGAACCTGAAGGACCAAAGCCCGTTCTTCTTCAGAGTTGGTCTTTATGAGGATGGATCCAGATCCAGATGATTCCAAGTCTCTGATGCCAATATAGTTTCGCGCCACACCGCCGACCACAAATGCTGGCTTTCCGACATTTGACAAAAAGACACGAAGCGGCTGGTTGCTGGCGGCACTGCGCATATAGTCAGCAAGAATGTCTGTTGCCGGCCGAGGAATCTGGTCGCCAGGATCTTCATTGCTGAATGGGCGGAAAACCGGAATTGTAGATAGGACATTTGCGCGCTCAGCAGCAGACCAGCTCAGGAGGGGCGACGCTTCGCGAAGTGCCGGATCGGGACCGCCAATGTTGAGGATTGTGCAGCGTTGGCTGTTCGCCCTGTTCGTGTTCGTGCTGTCGGGCTTTCCGGCCTTGAACAGGCTATCAGGGATGTTGTCGTAGCTGGACGTGCTGACACCCATTCCCGCCGCCCGAATCCTTGCCCGCAAGTCCGTGTAATCACGGCTGAAGCAAACCGATAAGGGAACAACCACACTTACGCCTTTGACGCCGTGGTATGAGAGCATCGCCTCCATGAAGTCGGCATACAGGTTGCGCCATCGAGCGCCACGCGCGTTGGTAACAAAGGGCGGGTTCCCGACAAAAACGGCGTCGGGAATAGTGGTCACCCTGGACCAGTTGAGAAAATCATCTTGAGAAAGTCCGATGCCATCAAAGTTGACACCAACTGCGCTCTCGATTCCGCGCAAGTGTTCCGAGAAAAACCGTAACGCGGCTAAATTGATGTCGACGACGTGAAAGCGAAGGCTGGCCAGGCACTCTGGCGTGGCTCCGAGCAGGGCTGCCTTTTTGAAGAAGCTGAATACAAACATTCCCGAGCCTGCCGAAGGCTCAACCAGGTCATTGGACGCGACGAACTCAAGTAGCGAACCGAGGTCATGAATGTGGTGGTGACGGAAGAACAAATCCCAGAAGTGGCCTGCAACATCGGCGGGTGTATAGTAGGAACCGCTTGCCTTGCGTTGTTGCGACGGATCGCATGCACCTTGGCGGGACAGCTCCAATTCTGCCGCTTCGGCCGCCACGATCGCTTTGTCGATCAGGAATAACCAGTTGCTTTGTGGTTTCACGGGTTTCGACCGGGTGTCTGCAAGACGGGTCATGATCGCTTCCTGGTTCCGGTGTTCTCGATAGCACCCACATGGGAGCGTGAGTGCCATGTGTTCTCCATTTGTTCAATGGCTCATGCGGAGCGCCCCTTACCTCGCCTATAGGGCCATCACGACCGCCCGGACACGATCCACATCAAGCGCGGTGCCATCGGCAAAACGCTCAAGGGCCTGCAACCCTGACAACCGCTTTACCTTCACTGTCGTCTCGGGCAGGCCCGCAAGATCGACTTGGCCGTCCGACCAGAACCCGCCGTCATGCTCGGGGCCTGGTACCACGAATATGTTGTAGGTCCGGGCGAGGCCCCGTTTGCGGGCTGCATCAGCAAGGCAACGTTGATACCATAGCTGCTTGGCGACATCATTCACACCAGGCTGACCTTGAAGGTGCGGCGGCATGGATAGGCGATAATATTTGGCATCAGCTATCAGCAAATGCTCGTCTGCGCCGTCTCTGATCCGGGTCACTATGTCGGGCTGGAAGGTGTCTGCGGCTCGCGCGTGCCCCTCGGTAGAGCGCCATGTCGGGCGAGGTATATGATCCTGCCATTGATCCCGCTCGTTGCCCAAGGCGAGCGCGCACGCCTTCTCCCAAACGTCATAGAACGAACTCGTGCCGTACAGCGCCAGTTTGGACCTCTCAGCCCTTTCAATCGCGGTCAACCACGCGAGCAGCATAGGCAAGAGCCGCATCGCTCTGTCGGAGAATGCATCGCGCATCTCCTGTCGAATCTTGGCCTGGCATAGTGACGACGGAGGTGGGTCGCCAAAGGGCTCGAACGGCTCATGGTCAAGGTTGAGTGGACCGTAGCCAAGAAGGTGGCCGAATCCTTTGGCCGCGCTCTCCACGATCTGCCGGTGTA
>JANNFM010000278.1:0-3338 GCA_031379795.1 Alphaproteobacteria bacterium | reverse complement strand
GCCATTCCGCCGGCTGCGGGGCCTGGCTGAAGCTGCATCGCCATTCCGTAAGCCATCAGATCGACGCGGTCGAAAAGTTTGCGCCCAAATGACCAGCACGCGCCGCCCAAACGGAGGCCTGATCGACCGTACGCACGCCATCGCCTTCACATTCGATGGGATCGGCTACGAAGGCTTCGCGGGCGATACCCTGGCCTCGGCCCTGCTGGCCAATGGCGTCGGTCTGCTGGGGCGCAGCTTCAAGTACCACCGGCCGCGCGGGATCCTGGCGGCGGGCGCCGAGGAGCCCAGCGCACTGGTCGGCGTGGGCCGGGGTGGTCGCTTTGAGCCCAACACGCGGGCGACCGACCTGTTCCTCTACGAAGGTCTGCAGGCGCACAGCCAGAACCGCTGGCCGACGCTCGGTCTTGATGTCGGCGCGGTGCTGGGCGCGTTCGGGCGGTTCCTGCCGGCGGGATTCTATTACAAGGCCTTCCTCGGCAAGCCCGACCTCTGGAAAGTCTACGAACACGTCATTCGCAAGGCTGCCGGGCTTGGCCGCCCGCCAGTGGCGCCCGACCCGGACAGCTATGACCATCGGGCCGCGTTTTGCGATGTGCTGGTGGTGGGTGCAGGACCCGCTGGTCTGGCCGCGGCATTGTCGGCGTCGGCAACCGGGGCCCAAGTGATCCTGGTCGAACAGGACGCCGCGGTCGGGGGTGGACCGCTGCGCGATTCCGCCACGCTGGACGGCGTGTCCGGTGATCGCTGGATTGCCGTTGCCCTGCAGACCCTGGCCTCGCGCGGCGTCCGTGTTCTCACCCGCGCAACAGCGGTCGGCTATTGGGATCATGACCTCGTCACCGTGGCCCAGCGGCTGACGGAACCGGGTCAGGCGCCGGACAACGACGCGCCCGCCCAGCGGTTTTGGCGCATCCGCGCTGAACGGGTGGTGCTCGCCACGGGCGCCATTGAGCGGCCCCTGCCCTTTGAAAACAACGACCGTCCCGGCGTCATGCTGGCTCAGGCAGTCCGTGCCTATATCGCGCGCTACGCGGTCCTGCCTGGCGCACGTGCGGTCATCGCCACCAGCCACGACGACGCCTATCGCACGGCCTTCGCTGTGGCCGACGCGGGAGGCGAGGTGGTGGCGATCCTCGATACCCGTCCCGAGGCCGAACGTCCGATCATCACCGAAGCCAAGGCGCGGTTCCTGGTGGTGTTCGGCACCCAGGTGCGTGGCGTGGAAGGCGGGTCTGCGGGCCTCAGGCGGGTGACCGCGAAAACAGGCGATCAGGTCATAAGCTTCGAGGGCGATCTGCTGGCCGTATCCGGCGGCTTCTCGCCCGTAGCGCATCTGCACATGCAGGCGGGCGGCGCGCTGCTGTGGGATCAGACAACGGCGGCGTTCCGGGCCGGAGACCCGCGTCAGAACCAGTCGAGCGCGGGCTCCGCTGCCGGCCTGGACGACCTTGCCGAGGTCGTGCGTAACGGTTGGGAAGCCGGTGTTGCAGCGGCCAGGGCAGCCGGGTTCAAGGCCGCCACCGGATCGGCCCCTCAGGTCGCCGAGACCTGGCCCGGGCCTTCACATGCTGTCTCGGCGCTGAACGCGCCGGAAGGCACCAACCCCAAGCGCATCTTCGTCGATTTCCAGAATGACGTGACGCTGGCCGACATCGATCTGGCCTGGCGTGAGGGCTATCGTTCCGTCGAACACGTCAAGCGTTACACCACCCTCGGCATGGCCACTGATCAGGGCAAGACCAGCAATATGGTCGGCCTGGCGCGACTGGCGGCCAAGGAGGGGCGGCCCATACCCGAGGTGGGCCTGACGACCTTCCGACCACCCTATACGCCGGTGACGCTGGGCTTGCTGGCGGGGCACGCCAAGGGGTTCCAGGTCGCGCCACTGCGGCGGCCCGCGCTGTATGCCACGCACTTGGCCAGCAACCCGCTCTGGCAGCCCAGCGGCTACTGGATGCGGCCCCGCGCCTATCCGCGTATGGGCGAAGACCTGCACGCCGCCGCTCTGCGCGAAGCCCGCACCGTGCGCACGGCAGTCGGTTGGGTGGATGTTTCCACGCTTGGCAAGTTCGAGGTGGTGGGCCCGGACGCAGCAGCGTTGCTGGAGCGTGTCTGCGCCACCACGGTCGGAAAGCTGGCGACCGGGCGGGGTCGCTACACTTACATGCTGCGCGAAGACGGCATGGTGATGGATGACGGGACCGTCTGGCGGATCGCCGCGGACCGCTACCTGCTGACCAGTTCAACCGGCGGCGCGGACCGCATGGCCCATCACATCGACTATGTCCGCCGGGTCCTTGCCCCGGAGCTCAAGGCCGCTGTCGCCAACGTGCAGGAGCACTGGGCTGGAATCGCGGTGGCCGGACCCAGGGCCAGGGACCTTGTCGCCGCGCTGGCAACCGACCCCGACATTCCACGACACATGTCCGCCGGTCGCGCCATGATCGCGGGCGTCCCGGTTCTGGTGCTGGCGGCCAGCTACTCCGGCGAGCGGGCGTTTGAGATCTATGTCCGAAATCCCGATGCAGAGACGGTCTGGACGGCGATCTCAGACGCGGGCGCGGCGCTGGGCGGCTGTCCCTATGGCCTGGAAGCCCTGGAAATCCTTCGCATCGAAAAGGGTCACGTCGTGGTCGGCGGCGAAATCGATGGCCGGACGACGCCTTATGACCTGGGCCTGCACCGGATGATGAACCCGGCCCGATCCTTCATCGGCGCCGCCGCGCTTCAACGGCCTGCGCTTCAGACCCAGCGGGGGCGGCAGCAGTTGGTTGGCCTGACCTCGGATCAGCCGATCCCGGAAGGCGCGATGCTGGTGACCCACGCGCCCGGCGAGGCTGAGGGGCATGTCACGGCGGGGGGAACCCGGGTGTTGGAGGACGGCGCCGTGGCTCTGGGTCTGCTCCGCGATGGCCACACCCGATTGGGCGAGCGGCTGATCGCCTGGTCTCCGACCCGTGGGCTAAGCGCCCGGGTCCAGGTGGCATCGCCAATGTTCTATGACGCCGAAGGCGTGCGCTACCGTGACTGACGCCCCGAGATTTCACGCCGCCCAACCCGAGACCCTGCTCCGTCTCGAACTCTGGGCCGACGACACGCCTGTGAGCCGACGGTTCGCCAAGGCATTCGGAGCCGCCCTGCCAGGCCCCGGACGGGCGGTGACGACGGGATCCCTGCGCGTGATCTGGCGCGAGCCCGGCGCCTGGATGATCCGCGCACCGCTTGCTGACCGAGATGACACTCTGGCGCGGCTTACCATCCTCGCTGGAAGCGATGGCTCCGTCACCGACATTTCCGGCGCGGCGGTGCGCTGTGCGCTTCGTGGCCGGGACTGG
>JANNFM010000269.1:0-16171 GCA_031379795.1 Alphaproteobacteria bacterium | reverse complement strand
GGAGTGGATGGTGGCCATCGAGCCTTCGTGGCCGGTGTTCATGGCCTGAAGCATGTCGAACGCTTCTTCGGAACGCACCTCACCCAGAATCACGCGGTCGGGCCTCATACGCAGAGCATTCTTGACCAGCTCGCGCTGACGGATCTCGCCCTTGCCTTCGATGTTGGGCGGTCGTGTCTCCATGCGCACAACATGGGGTTGCTGAAGCTGCAGTTCGGCGGCGTCCTCGATGGTGATCAAGCGTTCGCCGACGCTGATCGCTGCCGACAGGGCGTTCAGCAGGGTGGTTTTGCCAGAGCCCGTGCCGCCTGAGATCACCGTAGAGACCCGGCTGCGCACCGCGCCATACAGGAAGTCCGACATCGACTGGGTCAGCGCGCCAAACTCGACCAGCTTTTCCAGGGTCAGCGGCTTCTTGGAGAACTTCCGGATCGAGACCGAGCAGCCGTCGATGGCCACTGGCGGGATGGCGGCGTTGACCCGGCTGCCATCGGGCAGGCGGGCGTCGACCATCGGTTGGCTCTCATCGATCCGGCGACCGACGCCGGCCACGATGCGATTGACGATGCGCAGAAGGTGGTCGTTGTCGCGGAACCGGATGGGGGTCAGTTCCAGTTCGCCGCGCCGCTCGATATAGACCTGATAGGGACCATTGATCAGGATGTCGTTGATCGAGTCATCCTTGAGCAGCGGCTCGATGGGGCCCAGCCCCACCATCTCGTCATAGATCGAGGCGCCAAGGGCCTCGAGCTCTTTGGCGTTCAGCGCCATGCGTTCGGCGCGGGCGAATTCGGTGACCTGGCCCAGCACCTGACGACGCAGTTCGGCCTCGTCCAGCTTGTCCAGCTTGGCCAGATCCAGCTCGTCGATCAGCTTGGCGTGCAGCCTCAGACGCAGGTCCAGGCTGGCGTCGCGGGCGGGTGCCTTGGGTTTGGATTCGACGCGGGCCGCGGGCGCTGCGACCGGCGCGGCCACGGGCTGTGGCGGTGGGGCAGGGACGGGCGCGGAACGGGCCAGGCTGAAGCGGGACATCAGGCGGCCTTCGGCGCGGCTTCGCGGCGCGGTGGCTGAGCGGCAAGGCGCTCCACCAGTTGCTGGATATCCTTGACGATCTTTGACTTGGGCCGGTGCTGGGCGATGGGCCCGCCCAGGTTGACGGAGGCGGCGGCGGCCTCCCAGTCGGAACTGATGCCGCCCTCGGCCTTGCGCTGCAGCGCCTTCTCGGCCTCGGCCACCGACGGCGCCGGGCCGAACATGCGGCTGGCCAGGCGGTTCAGCACGATCCGGGGCCTCAGGCTGCCGCCGACGCCCTGCTCGATCTCGTCGGACTGGGCGCGGGCCGCCAGCAGGGCGGGCACCGTCAGCTCGGAGATCACCAGCACCTCGTCGCATCCGGCCAGCACCTCCAGCGTCCAGGGGCGTCGATGGCGCGGCATGTCCAGGATCACCCAGTCATAGACCTCGCAGGCAACCTCCAGCATCCGCAGGATCGCGTCGCGACCGACGGTGTCGAACGCGCCCGGGTCGCGAACCCCGGCCATCAGGTCCAGGCCCTTGGACACGGGCGTCACAAACGCCTGCAACATGGCGGCGTCGATGCGGTCGGCGGCGTTGCCGAAATCAGCCAGTCGGGTCGTGGGCGCCGCGCCCAGATAGGCGGCCGCTGCGCCGTCGGCCAGGTTCAGGTCCACCAGACAGACGCTGCGGGCTTTCTTTGACCGGGTGGCGAGGCAATTGGCGATCTCGATGGCGACGGTTGTGGCGCCGGAGCCGCCGACCGCGCCCGCGACGGCCCAGCAACGCGACCCAGCCGGTCCGCCGCCGGCTTCGGGCCGGGGTTGGGCGTTGGCCAGCAGGGTCTGAACCTCGCTGGCCAGCTGTTCCGGGGACCAGGGCGCCTCCAGAATGTCGGCAGCTTCCAGCCGCATCAGGTTGCGAACCAGCCCGGCGGGCAGGTTGACGCCCACCATCAGCACCGGGGGCGAAGGGTTCAGCGCCGACAGCGCCTGGACGGCGGCGGCCAGGGCCGGCGGTTCCCAGGCATCGGCATCGATCAGGATCAGGTCAAATCCGCTGGCCGACGGCGTCGCCAGCTGCGGAATGGAGCCCATCTCGAGGGCGGCGCCCTTGAGAGGCCCGGCCTCCAGGTCGGCCAGGGACGCGCCCAGCGCCAGGATCCTGCACCCCCGGATCAGATCGATGGATGATGACGCAGACTTGATACGCAACATGTCGGGGATCACTTTTTGCCGAACGGCGTATTGGCGGCGATGGGGGGACCGAGGTCGCGCGGCATGGGCTTGTCCAGAGCCTTGCCCCGCAGGAACAAGTCGGCCTTGGTCGGCTCCCGACCGGGCAGGCTGTCCAGCGGCGCGATCTGGCGGTCCTCGGCGGTGGCCAACCGGGGTGTCACGATGATCATAAGTTCGGTTTCGGAACGCTTGAACCGCGCCGAGCGGAACAGCGCGCCCAGCACCGGCACATCGCCCAGCCAGGGCGTCTGGGAGGTGTTGTTCTGGTAGTCGTGCTGGAACAGTCCCGCCATGGCGAAGGTGTCGCCGGGCTTCAGCTCCAGCGTCGTCGAGGCGCGGCGAACGGACAGGGCCGGGATGGTGATCCCGCCGGTGGTCAGGGAGTTGTTGGTATCCAGCTGGCTGACTTCCGGGGCGACTTCCAGGCGGATCCAGCCGTTGTCCTGCACCTTGGGCGTAAAGTTGAGCTTCACGCCATACGGGCGGAATTCAATGGTGATCCCGTCGCGGGTCGGCACCGGAAAGGGGAATTCCCCACCGGCCAGGAAGCTGGCCTTCTCACCGGAAATCGCCACCAGGTTCGGCTTGGCCAGGGTCCGGAGGATGCCCTTTTCCTCCAGCGCCTGGATCTGGCTGTCGATCCGGGTGCTGCCGGATCCGCCGGTGGTCGAGAACAGCCCGGCGGCGGGTGACGGTCCGATCAGGCCAGTTCCAGACAGCACGCCGAAGGACCCGTTGGCGATATTGAAGTTGACGCCCAGGTCCTGCATCGCATTGCGGCTGGCCTCGAGGATTCTGACCTCCAGCACCACCTGCTGAGAGGCTCGCACGGTAATGCGCGAGATGATGGCGTCCGGGGCATATTTGCCGGCGATCTTCTCCGCCCCGGCCTGGACGCCGGTGTTGGAAACCTCGCCGGCCAGCATCAGCACTTCGCCCAGATTACGGACTTTCAAAGTCTCACCGGGGTAGGCTGCGGCGAAGTCCTGCTGGAGCCCGTCGGAATCGTAACCGACGCGGATGTCGATCACTTCCTGCAACCGCCCGCCCGCGCCATAGACCAGCAGGTTGGTGTTCCCGAACTCAATGCCCTGCACATAGAAGCTGGACGTGCTGGTGGCCGTGACCTTGGCGATGTCGGGCTGGGCGACCACAATCCGGGACGCGGCCTGCGGCAGACGGAAGGACAGCGACTTGTCGCGGGGCACGTGAATGGTGCGCCGCATCACCGGCTCGCTCGCCAGGGTCTGGGCCTGGGCCGGGGTGACCTGCGCAACGCTACCCGCAACCACGGCCATCAGGAAGATCGCGCCAAAGGCAGAGCGGGACATAGGGGTGAGGCTGGTCATGATCTATCCGATCGCGCCGAGGCCGGCGGTGCCGGCCAGCGGGTTTGCGGCGCCGGCGGCGTCTTTGACGGCGGGGACAGGTGCTGGGGCTCCAGAGGCTGACGACCTGCGCCCCCCGCCCCCGCGCTTCGAGGACTCGCCCTCGATGATCAGGATCGCCGAATAGCTGCGGGCCGGGCCGCGTGAAATGGCGCGACCGCCGCCGCCGCCGCCGCTGGCGGTGTTGCGCGCGCCGCCGACCAGGAAATCCCCGGTGCGCAGGGGCGCGGCGTCGGCGATCTGGACCTCGCCATTGCGGCGCAGCGCCAGCGACAGCGTCCCCAGCGTCGCGGCGACAGACAGCTTCTGGGACTCTTCGATCGACACTTCCAGCGTCGCCGTATCCGGGCTGGCCGGCTTGTTGGAGGTGGGGTCCGCATTCAGGTCCACGCCCAGCACCCGGGCGTTCTGGATCACGACATAGGAGATATAACTGCGCTCCGGCCCGCCCGGCGTCAGGTCGCGCATCAGCACCACATCGACGCGGTCGCCCGGCAACGCCAGACCGCCCACGCCGGTCGTATCGTCAATCTTGATGGCGTAGGCCCGCATGCCGTTGGCGACTTCAGCGGCGACCGACGGTCGTGCGCCGGGACCAGAAACCTTGGTCGGTAGCAACGCCTCGCGCTGCGACAGCGGAAACAACGCCACCGGCGCCCCGCCGCGATCCGATGAGAGGACCGCTTCCACCGTCGTGAAGGCGCCGACTGGCACCACACTGGCCGGCACCTTGATGACGCTCAGCATGCCGGCGTCCAGCTTTTCGCCGTACTTGATCGCGCGGCTGGCAACGACCAGGGGCGCGCCCTGGACTTCGCGCACAACGCCCGAGCTACGCGCCGCCGCAGCATTGGGCAGGGCGATCTTGGCGACGAAGAGCGCGCCCAGTCCAAGGACTGCGGACACTCCAAGGCTGGCGATGGTTACGAGCCGCATCTGCTGATCCGCCGGGAATTCTTCTTTGGTGTCTGCAAGTTAACGACGCCGGCCTTGCGACATCGCCAACAAGCTTAGTGAACACCCGGGTAGGCATATTGCGGACGGACGGGTGAGACTTCTAAGGTGCGCGGCCAGGCTCAACAGGGAGACCACCACATGAAAGTCCGCCGACTGGGGAACTCAGGCCTGAAGGTCAGCGTCGTGGGCCTGGGCTGCAACAATTTCGGCATGCGCATCGATCAGGCCCAGACCCAGGCCGTGGTTGATGCCGCCGTCGATGCCGGCATCACCCTGTTCGACACGGCGGATGTCTACGGCGCGACCCGGTCGGAGGAATTTCTCGGCAAGGCGCTGGGAACCCGGCGGCACGACATCATCCTGGCCACCAAGTTCGGCTCGCCGGTCGGCCAGGACCCGAAAAAGCGCGGTGGCTCGCGCAAGTGGATCATGACCGCGGTCGAGGACAGTCTGCGTCGGCTGGGGACCGACTACATCGACCTTTACCAGCATCACCGACCCGACCCCGACACGCCCATCGATGAGACGCTGCGGGCGCTGGACGACCTGGTGACCCAGGGCAAGGTCCGCTACCTCGGTAATTCCAACTACAGCGGCTGGCAGATCGCGGATGCTGACTGGAGCGCCGCCGGCCAGACACGATTTGTCTCGGCCCAAAACCTCTATTCTCTGCTGGAACGCGACGTAGAGGGTGAGGTCCTGCCGGCCTGCGAGCATTTCGGACTAGGCTTCCTGCCGTTCTTCCCGCTGGCGTCCGGGTTGCTGTCCGGCAAATACAAGCGCGGCGTGGCCCCGCCCGAGGGCACCCGGCTCGCGGCCTGGGGCGCCCGGGGCGAAGCGGCCATGAGCAACGCCAACTTCGACAAGGTCGAGGCGCTGGAGACCTGGGCGGCGGAGCGCGGCCACACCCTCCTGGAACTGGCCTTCGCCTGGCTTCTGGGTCACGAGGCGGTCTCGTCCGTGATCGCCGGCGCCACCTCAGCCGATCAGGTTCGTACCAACGCGGCGACCGCTGGCTGGCGGCTGACGCCGGACGAGGTTGCCGAGGTGGCGAAGCTTTAGGGCATTGTCGCCACCGACGCTCACACGCCCAAACGCTCTGATCTGTCGCCCCTTAATAACTTTCCGCGACGTTGAAACCACGCGCACGGCGGGCCCGTATCTGCCCGGAGGTCAGGTTTACTGGCCGTGTTTGAGGGTATCGCAGGTTGCGGCAAGTTCATGATCATTCGTGGTGCCAATCATGGCCACATGAATTTCTCATACCTCCTGTGGGTTGAATCGTCTGGCCGGGTCCGAATGGGACCCATATGGGCCGGGAGTTGCATGTTGTGACGCGTAAACTGGAGTCGAGTCTTGTTATGAAACAGTTCCTGAATGTTCGGACGTCGCTGCTGGCCACGCTGAGCGCAATGGCGCTTGTCGGCGCATCAATGCCCGCATCGGCGGCGTCGGTGCTGACCAACGGCAGTTTCGAGAGCCCCAACATTGGCACAGGCAACTATACCTACGCCCCGTCTGGAACGGGCTGGGCGTTCTCGGGGTCAGCCCTCGTCAACGCGCAGGGCGCAAACGCCTGGTACGGCGGCTCCGCACCCAGCGGGATGAACGGCGTTCAGTTTGCGGCGTTGCAGGGTCTGGGAAGTCTGTCGCAATCCTTCACCGCGACGGCATCGACGCTTCATCTGGGCTGGCTTGACGCAGGCCGACCGAACTACGGCTGCTGCAATGGCGACCAGAGCTACAACGTCCTGCTTAACGGTTCCGCAGTCGGCGGCACCTTCTCGACCGTCAGTGGTGAAAGCTTCGGTTTCAATACGCTCGACTTTACGGGCCTTACCGTCGGGTTGGACTACAATCTGGCTTTCCAGGGTCTGATCAATGCTGACCAGACCTCGTTCATCGACGGCGTGGTGCTTTCCGACACGCCGGTGGCCGCGCCAGCCGGTCCGCCCATCGTCACACTGTCGGCGCTCGGTGATCCCAATACGCTTCCGAGCGGCCAGGCGCTGATTGCCGACTTCAACAACCCGGCGACCCCGAACGCGGTGCTGCAGCCGAACTTCAGCCTGGCGCTCAACGGTGCCACTGTTGGCGTCAATGAGGGCGGTCCCGGATACAGCGGCACCCTGGCCGGCAATTCGACCCACTATCTGACAATCCCCGGCAATGCCTCGACCACGCTGACGTCGCTCAAGGGGTTGAAGAACTTCAGCTTCTATATGGGCTCGCCGGATAGCTACAATTCGGTCCAGTTTCTCGGGGAAAACTACGATTTTACCCTGAGTGGCGGCCAGTTGACCGGCGGCAACACCAATCAAAGCTGGAACTGGGCCTCCCGGGTCAACTTCGACTTCGGCGGCGCGGTTGTAAACACGGTGATCCTGCGCTCCAGCGGCAACTCCTTCGAGGTCGATAACTTCGCCGGCATGTCGGCACTTGCTGGGCCCTCGGGGGCCGTTCCGGAACCGGCCACCTGGGCGATGATGATCATCGGCTTCGGTGCCGTCGGCGCAATCATCCGCCGCCGAAAGCTCGTGTTCGCCTAGACACCAACGCCTGTCAGACACGCGCCGCCGGTCGCACGATCGGCGGTGTTTCTGTGTCTGGGACTTGCGCAGCGCCCTATGGCCGGTGTCCAGCCTAGGCGGACAATTTTTGATCGGCCTCGTTCATGCGAAAACGCATAGCGGGTCTGTGAAATCGGTGATCTATGCAGTGTTCAGATGATGCTACATAGAGGTCGTCCACACGGACAGCCCCGCTCCCCCGGGGTTCCCAACAAAGACCTCAAGGTTTCGTGTCATGACTCTCATCCGCTTCGAACGTGCCCTCGACCGCTTCGCCCCGGCCTTCCTGATGGCCCTTGGCCTGATCGCAGCCTTCGGTTCCGCCAGCCTCGGCATCTGATACCCGAGCCTAGCCTCAGTTCCGGATGAGGGCCCCTTGCGGGCCCTTTTTCGTGGGCGTTGTCCCGCTCAGGGCCTGGCCAGCGCCCGCGCCAGGGCTGGGCGCGCATAGCAGGCATCCGCCCATCGCTGGACGTTCGCGTGCTCGGCGTAGGTGAAACCGATCATCTTCATCAGCTGCATCACCGCCGCCACGTTCAGGTCCGCCACCGTGAACGCTTCACCCGCCAGCCAGCCGCCGCCGGCCAGGGCCGCGTCCAGCACCTTCAGGGGCCGTTGCAGGCTCTGGGTTGCGCCTTCGATGACCTTGGGATTGCGCCGGTCTTCCGGCGTGAACAGCTTCTGGATCACGATCTGCATCTGCAGCGGCTCGATCTCGCTGATCGCCCACACGCTCCATTGGAACGCCCTGGCCTCGTCCGCCGCGTTGGCTGGATAGAGCGCCCCGCCATAGCGCTTGGCCAGATAGAGGTTGATCGCCATGGACTCAAACAGCTGCAGGTCGCCATCGATCAGAGCCGGAATCCGGCCGTTCGGATTGACGCTGAGATAGTCGCCCGCCTTGGAGTCGGCGCCATAGGTGACCGGGACATGCTCATAGTCGATGCCCACCTCCTCCATGCCCCAGATCGCCCGCAAGGCGCGTGAGCCGGAGATGCCGTAAAGTCTGGGTTTGCTCATGGTCATGGGTCCTGGTGCGATCTGAGCGCCGACCTTAGTCCCGCTGACGCCGGCTCTGAAAGGGTGGCCGGTGAAAATCCGGTCTAGCCCGCCGTAGCGGAAACTGCGCAATCTGAAACCCTGCGCGCGACGGGACCTTTCCGCCGCGCCTTCATCAATCAGGTGCGGCGGGGATCCAACCGTGCCGCTGACTTCAAAACGGGACGGAAAATCATGATCAAGACTCGCATCACCGAGATGTTCGGCGTGGAAACCCCCATCGTCATGGGCGGCATGACCGGGGTGGGCTACGCGCCGCTGGTCGCCGACGTGGCCAAGGCTGGCGCCCTGGGCTTCATCGTCGCCCACCTCTATCCCACCGCCGAGGAACTGCTGGAGGCGATCCGCTGGGTCCAGAACGAGACCGACAAGCCCTTCGGCGTGAACCTGACCATCCTGCCGTCGCTGACCCCCATCCCCTATGACGAATACCGCCGCGCCATCATCGAAAGCGGCTGCAAGATCGTCGAGACCGCAGGCCGCAATCCCGTCGCCCACATGCCCGACTTCAAGGAGGCCGGCGTCAAGGTGATCCACAAATGCACCTCGGTCCGCCACGCGGTCACCGCCGCCCAGCTGGGCGTGGATGTGATCAGCATCGATGGCTTCGAATGCGCTGGCCACCCGGGCGAGGACGACATCGGCCTGGTGGTGCTGCTGCCGGCCACGGTGGACAAGCTGGACATTCCGGTGATCGCGTCCGGCGGCATGGCCGATGGCCGCAGCCTGGCTGCCGCGCTGGCGCTGGGCGCCGACGGCGTCAACATGGGCACCCGCTTCATGGCCACCCAGGAGGCCGCCATCCACAACAACGTGAAGCAGAAGATCGTCGAAAACACCGAACGCGACACCATCCTCACCAACCGCACCCTGCGCAACACCTCGCGCGTGGCCCGCAACGCGGTGTCCGAAGAGGTGGTCAAGATCCAGCAGGATCCCACCAAGACCATCGAGGACGTCCGCCACCTGGTGGCTGGCGTGCGCGGGCGGGTCAACGTCATGCAGGCTGGCGACATGGACGGCGGCATCTGGTCCACCGGCCAGAGCCAGGGCCTGATCCACGACATCCCCACCTGCGCCGAGCTGGTCCGCAACATCATGGCTCAGGCCGAAGCGGTGATGCAGCGCAACGCGCGCATGGTGGCGTAACGGCATGATCCGGCGCATCCTGTTAGCGTTCGGTGCCGGCCTGCTGGCGGCGGCCCTTGCTGCCGTCATCGTCGGATACGGCGCGCTGGAGGGTTGGGGTCGCACGCCCATCGCCGCGTTCGGCGACGACCCAGCGTTTGCGGTGGCGATCTCAAACCGGCTCAGGGCCGAGACCGTCGGAAACGCCGCGCTGATCCTGATCAAGGACGGCAAGCCGGTCCACGAGGTCTTCGTCTCCAAAGGCGCACCCGTTGACCGCGACACCCGGTTTCAGGTGGCCTCACTCAGCAAATGGGTCACGGCGCTGGGGGTCATGACCCTGGTCGAGCAGGGCAAGATCGACCTCGACGCGCCGGTCTCGACCTATCTGACCCGCTGGAAACTGCCGCCCAGCGAATTCGACAACAGCAAGGTCACGGTGCGCCGACTGCTCAGCCATACGGCGGGCATCACCGATGGACTGGGATATGGCGGCTTCAAGCCCGGCGTTCCCGTGGAATCCCTGGAAGCCTCTTTAACCCACGCCGCCGATGCGGATCCGGAGACGGACGGCAGAGTGCGGGTCGGCCAGGAGCCCGGTGCGGCCTTTGAGTATTCCGGCGGCGGCTACACCCTGTTGCAGCTGATCGTCGAGGAAGTGTCTGGCCGACCTTTCAATGCCTACATGACCGAGACGGTTCTGGCGCCGCTGGGTATGACCCGGTCCAGCTATCTGCTCGAAGACGGCGCTGCCAACGTCGCTGAAAACGTCGACACCCACGGGACCCCGGTGCCCCTGCGGCGATACACCGCCGTGGCGGCAGCCTCCCTGTTCACCACCGCTGGCGACATGGCCCGCCTGATCGCCGCGCACCGGCCGGGCCCCGGCGGAGAACCCGTCGGGCGCGGCGTGCTGCGCCCGGAAACCCTGGCCGCCATGCGCAAGCCGCAAGCCCAACAGTACGGCGCCGATGTCTGGGGTTCCGGCGTCGTGCTCTATGCGCCGAACCGCTCCGGCGACTTTGTCATCGGCCACGACGGCAACAACGGCCCGGCGATCAACACCTCGGCGCGGCTTGATCCCGCGACGGGCGACGGCATCGTGCTGCTGGAAACCGGCTCAAAGTTGCTGGCCACCAAGCTGGCGGGCGAGTGGGTCTTCTGGAACAGTGGCAAGGTCGATTACCTGACCGTGGTTATGGAGCTGCGATCAACCGCCATCCGCGCGGCCCTGTGGGCCGGCGGGGCGTTCGTGGCGGTGTTCCTGCTGGTCTGGTTCCTGACCCGGCCGCGGCGCGCGGCTGCCTGAAGCCCTTCGCCCTACTCCCCGGCCTCCGCCGCCGCCTTGTTGAGATCAGGCGCATTCGGCGAGTTCATCGCCGCGCCCGCCTGCATCCCGGCCTTCAGCGCCGCCGCGGCGCCTTCGTGCGACATGATCTTGCTCAGCACCGCTTGGCCTGCGCGCTCGAACCATTCGCGGTTGTCGATCACGTACTGGCGTGAGGTGCGGTAGCCTTCCAGCAGGCCCTGGACCTCGGGGATCACATAGCGCGCCACCAGATCCCAGCTCTTCGCCGTGTTCTCGCGGTTGGCCCAGTCGTGGGCGAAGCCCAGCACCGTGCCGAACCCGCCGGCCGAGGCGGCCAGCTTGCGGATCGCGGCCACCAGGTCGTCCGGCGTGCCGATCACCGAGGCCGCGCCATCGACATACGCCGTCGCATCCACCGCCTGATCCGGCGACGTAAAGGGCACGGCCCCCGGCCGCATCAGGGTGCCGACAGTGTATTCATTGTGCCAGTGCATCAGGCCCTTGCCGGCCTGGGCGCGGGCTTCCTCGCGGGTCTCGGCGATGTGCCAGCTCATCAGCACCCGCCAGTCGGCGCGATCCACGGTCTTGCCCGACTTGGCCGCCGCCTGTTCGGCAAAGCCCCACTGGGTTGGCAGCGCGGCCAGGCCGGCGTCAGAGTTGGAGCCGATGGACAGCACGCCCATCCCGTACTTGCCCGCCAGCGTCATGCCCGACGGGCTGATCGAAGACGCCGTCACCATCGGCATCTCTTCCTGCAGGGGGAACAGTTGCAGGCGCGCGTCCTGCAGGGTGAACCAGTCGCTCTTGTGGCTGACCCGCTCGCCGGCGAACAGGCGCTTGATCACGCCGATGGCCTCGTCCTGGCGGTCGCGCTGGGTCATCGGATCGATACCCAGCATGTGGGCGTCGGAGGGCAGGGCGCCGGGGCCCGTGCCGAAAATCACCCGACCGCCGGTCATGTGGTCCAGTTGCACCATGCGTTGCGCGATGGTGAAGGGGTGGTGATAGGGCAGCGACACCACGCCGGTGCCCAGTTTGATCCGATGGGTATGCTCCCCCACCGCCGCCAGGAACATCTCCGGCGAGGCGATCATCTCCCAGCCCGTGGAGTGGTGCTCGCCGACCCAGAACTCGTCGTAGCCCAGGGCGTCCAGTTGGGCCGCAAACTTGATGTCGTTGCGCATCTGCAGCATCGGATGCTCGCCGATCGGGTGATGCGGGGCGAGGAACGCGCCGAACTTCATGCGGGCCATCTGGGGGTCTCCGGATTGGACAGTGTGGGCTTTGACCAGGGTGCATATCCTGTTGACCCGGCGTCGCCGCCACAGTTTTTCTGCAAGGGCGGGCGTGGGTCGACTGGCGTGCCCGCGCAGGCGCACTCAACGCCCAGGGTCAATCAATCCCATTTCCGCTCGTCATTACCCGGCTTGTCCGGGTAACCCATAAACGCAGGCGGTTTTGGTAGGCCCTCGGCGGCGACGCCTTGACCTCTTTCGGCAAGCTTGGTGTCTATGGGTTACCCGGACAAGCCGGGTAATGACGAGCTTTTTTGGGGGTGTCGGCCTTCTTGTCAGAGGCAGCACACCACACCAACGGAGAACGACGATGAAGCGTTTCGGGGGATGGGCCTGGTTGGGCGTTGTGGGGCTGTTGATCACGGCGGCCGCGCCGGTATCCGCAGCACCGCGACCGCTCGAGCAACTGACCGTCACAGCGCAAGGCCACCCCCTGCGCGTGTGGGCGCGGCGCGCGGCCAAGCCCAAGGGCGCGGTGCTGTTCGTCCATGGCCGTACCTGGAGCGCGCGGCCCAACTTCGATCTGGTGACCCCCTCAGGCTCGATGTCGATCCTTCAGGCCTTTGCCGACCGGGGCTATGCAGCCTACGCCATCGACCTGCGGGGCTATGGCCAGACCCCGCGCGACGCGTCGGGCTGGCTCGGTCCCAACCGCGCGGCGGCGGATGTGCAAGCCGCGCTGGACTGGATCACCCGGCGCGAGGGCACCAAGCCCGCGCTGGTGGGCTATTCGCGGGGCTCTCAGGTTTCCCTCCTGACCGCCCAGACCTATCCGCAAAGCCTCTCGCTGGTGGTGCTCTACGGCTACCCCGGCGATCCGGACCTGAAGTTGCCTCCGCAGCCGGCCACCCCGCCGGTGCTGCGCGCGCCAACCGCCCTGGCGGCGGCGAGGTCGGACTTCATCGTGCCCGGTGCGGCGCGCCCCGCCGTTGTGGATGCCTACGCCAAGGCCGCCGTGGCCGCCGATCCGGTGCGCACCGACTGGGGTCATGAGGATGAGTTCAACATCCTGGACCCGAAGAAGATCACCGTTCCGCTGATGCTGCTGCAGGGCGCGGCTGATCCCGTGGTGAGACCGGCGGGCTCGGCGCGGCTGTTCACCGGACTGGGTCACGACTCCCGCGCCTGGGTGGTGCTGCCGGGCTCGGACCATGCGGCGCACCTTGAGGATCGAACCCACGCCGCCTGGATCAGCGCCATCGTGGACTTCATTGAGTCCAACCAGGCGACGGCGCGCCCAGGACTCCATCCTTACGGCAAACGGATCATCCATGAACAAGCTCTGCAGCGTGGCGTTCGCGCTAATGCTGGCCTTCGGCGCTGGCGCCGTCGCCGTGGCGCAGCCGCCCGCCGACCCCGGCCCGCCCCTCAGCGGCTATCCCCGCAACGCCCTTCGGGCGCCGACGCCCGCAGAACTGAAGACCTCCACCTATGTCCGTGACGTCATCTACGGCCACCGCGACGGCATGGCGCTCACCTACGACGTCTTCAAGCCGGTGAAGAAGGCCAATGGCGCACTGGTGGTGAACATGGTGTCCGCCGGCTGGAGATCGTCATGGGCCCCGCCGGAAGAACGCCAGGCCCGCTATCAGGCGCTGATCGACAAGGGCTTCACGGTCGTCGCGCTCTACCACGCCTCGGCGCCGCGCTTTCAGGTTCCGGACGCGGTCGCGGACGTCCGGCTCGGGATGCGCCACATCAAGCTGCACGCCGCCGACTACGGCGCCGATCCCAAGCGGATCGGCGTGTGGGGCGCGAGCGCCGGAGGCCATCTGGCGCTCGTCGCCGGCATGATGGCCGATGACGGAAACCCAGCAGCCGCCAACCCCCTGGAGCGTTCCGGCAATCGCATTGCGGCCGTCGTCGCCTACTTCCCGCCCATCGACCTGGCCGCCCTCCTTCAGGGCCGCCCCAAGGTTGGCCCCATCGCGTTCGATGACAATCTCCTGACTTCGGTCTCGCCCCTCTTCAGCGTCGACGCGGGCGACCCGCCGACGTTGATCCTGCACGGCGACGCCGACCGGGGCGTGCCGCCGGCGCAGTCGCAGGCCATGCACGCAGCCCTCGACAAGGTCGGGGTGGAAAACAGGCTGACGTTCTACGCGGGCGCCGACCACGACTTCTACGTCAAGGGCGACCCGGTCAGGACCGACGCCTACGCCACCGACGCCATGACGGCGATGGTCGGCTGGTTCGAAGGGCATCTGAAGAAGTAGGGCGACAGCGGACGTTGTGAATGTCCGAGATGGGGGGAAAGGCGACGTTGCGAGCAACGCACTTGCACACACAGAAACGCCGCCGATCCTGCGACCGGCGGCGCGTGTCTCTCTGACGTAGAGGTTTAGGCGATCACAGCCTTGCGGCGGCGGATCATCGAGCCAGCAGCGCCGAAGCCGATGATCATCATTGTCCAGGTGGCGGGCTCAGGAACAACGCCGAGGTCCGTAACCGATACGTTATCCAAGCCAATGAAATCTCGGCCTGCTCGTCCAAAGAATGAAAGTGTATTTCTGGCCCTACGCGCTGTGACATTGAAATTCTGTGTTTCCCAGATGGGCTCTGGGCCTGCAGATGAATTGGAAAATTCAAGCCCACGCCTAAATTCTCGCCCAAAAAAGACACTGATTGTCACCGGCAATCCGGATGCGTCCCAACTGCCAAGGTCGAAGCTCACATTGTATCGGTGTCCGTAAATCGTATCGAAGGCCTGAGACACGCCGCCAAAAGGCGCGCCGCTCGAGTAGCCGCTCAGGTCGAGAAAATAGCTACCGTCGGAGGCGGTCAGAGGGACGCCGCCTGGACCAAAAGGATTGGCTGGACCGATCCAGGCAATATCCTCGTTAGGATCGAACGTACCGGCCCTGGCGGTCCAGCCAGTCATGGCAGTTGAACCATCGGGCAAACTCATTGTGCCTTGATTGGTGTTGTTGACAAACCCAGCGACGTCTTCAAAGCTCCCGTTGACGAACGGAGCGGCCAAAACCTGGCCAGCGCAGAACACAGCGAACGCGGTCGCCACTGCCAATTTCGTGGTGTTCATCGTAGTTCCCCCCGCGGGCAGAGCCCAACTCTGGCATTGCAGCCACGGCATCGCGGAATGCGCAAGCGACTTCGCCTCTCAGGGGAATGAAAGAATTCTTCCGGTTGACGTGGAGGCTGCTGGTAGACCTCGCGAGGTGCCAGATTCAGTTCCGCTTCGGGTCGTTTCTCCCCTCCAGGTCGGCGCCCGGAAGCGGACCTTCGGCTCATCGACCTCCAAGCGGACATCAACAGTTCGGTTCAGGGAGAAAGCAGACTTCGCTGACGCCAGGCATCGCGAAGGCTTGGAGCGTCAGGGGCCCCTAAGGTAGGCTTCCGTAGACTCTCAGTCGCACAGGGAACGGAGCCGGCGCATGATCACGGTTTGGGGCGGGCAGACCTCGCGATCGATCCGGGTCGTCTGGGTGCTGGAGGAGATGGGCCTTCCCTACCGCGTGCGGCAGGTGGACATGCTGGCCGCCGAGCAGGACCCCGAGTCCCTGGCGGTCAACCCCGCTGACTACATACCGGCGATCCAGGACGGCGACGTCGCCATGATCGAGTCGATCGCGATCATGGAATACCTGATGGCCCGCTACGGGCCCACGCCGCTGGCGCCCGCGCCGCAGGATCCGACCTTTCCCGCCTATCAGCAGTTTCTGCACCTGGGCGAAGCCGGCCTGGCGACCCTGATGATGCCCGTCGTCGTCAGCCGCTTCATCGCGCCCGAGGCCGAACGGGAGAACTGGGGGGCGACCTGGTGCCTGCAGTCATTCCAGAAGCGCCTGAAGCTGGTGAGCGGGCGGCTTGCCCGTTCGCCCTACCTGGCCGGTGAGGCTTTCACAGCTGCCGACATCTCGGTGACCTACGCCCTGAATCTGGGCCAACGGAACTGCGGGATCAGCCTTGGCGACGCCGAACAGGCCTACCTCGCCCGCACCACCGGCCGGGACGCCTACAAGCGCGCCATGGAGCGCTCGCACGAGGGGGTGAACACCTAACTGTCTCTGCCACGATCAAGACAGAGGAGGGCGGGGCGCAACCACCGTAACGAGACTCCAGTGCCGGGGCCCACCCCCTAAAGCAGCCTGCGCAATCACGGAGTCAAAATGGCCCGTCATCCCGCGGCGGGTGCCCGGGGCCCCGTTTTTGGCGGGGGGGGGCGGGGGGGGGGGTGGCGCGGGCGGGGCGGGGG
>JANNFM010000162.1:0-1512 GCA_031379795.1 Alphaproteobacteria bacterium | reverse complement strand
GCGGTCAGACCGGTGATTACCGTCCGCGAGAGGGTCTCGTTGATGGACAGGTCAATGACCTCGCGCAACGGCATGCGTTTGTACTTCCGCAGGTTTTCCCGCAGGCGGTCGAACACCACGACGGTGTCGTTCATCGAATAGCCGATAACCGTGAGGATGGCCGCCACCGTCGTCAGACTGAATTCCAACTGGAAGAATGCGATAATCCCGAAGGTCAGGAACACGTCGTGGAACAGCGCCACGACCGCCCCGATACCGAATTGAAGTTCGAACCGGAACCAGATGTAGATCAACATCAGCAGGATCGATAAGCCCAGGGCCAGGATGCCGCTGACAAACAACTCACCCGAGACCTTGGGGCCAACCACGTCGGTTCGCTCGAACTTTACCTCGCCCAGGGCGGCGCGGACCGTCGCCTTGACCTTGTCTACGGTCTGGGCCGGATTGGCACCCGAGGGCGTCTGAAACCGTACCAGCGCCTGGGTGGGTGCACCGAATGCCTGGACCTGGACATCGCCCAACTCCATGCGATCCACGGATGCGCGGAGCTTGCCCAGGTCAACGGCACGTGGCGCGGTGGACAGTTCCAGCACCGTCCCGCCCTTGAAGTCGATGCCACAGTTCAGGCCGCCGCAAGGGGGCTCAAACGGGATCAAGGCTTTAGTGAGCGACGCCACCACGGCGATTGCCGAGAGGATTGCCGCATAGCGCGCGAACCGGACGAACTGGAAGTTCGTCTTCACCGGCAGGATTTTGATCAGAGGCCACATGTTGTTGTCTCGCCCTAAGCGATCGGCAGGGTCTTGGGACGGGCGGTCTTGAACCACCAGGCCAACAGCACCTGAGTAATGAGGACGGCGGAGAACACCGAGGTGATGACGCCGATGGACAGCGTCCAGGCAAAGCCCTTCACCGGGCCGGCCCCGAACTGGAACATCATCATCGCCGCCAGCAAGGTCGTCAGGTTGGCGTCGATGATGGTGCTCATGGCGCGCGAGAAGCCGGAGTCCATGGCCACCACAAGGGTGCGGCCAGCTCTGAATTCATCGCGCATACGTTCATAGATCAGCACGTTGGCATCGACCGCCACCGCCAAGGTCAGGATCAGGCCGGCAATACCCGGCAAGGTCAGAGTGGCCTGGGTCGCGCTCATCGCCCCGATGAGCAGCAGGCCGTTAACCAGCAAGGCCACGACGGAAACGCCCCCGAACAGGAGGCCGTACGACAGCAACATGAACACCATGATCGCGACAAACCCGACCACGGTCGAAATCTTGCCGGCCGAAATGGCATCGGCACCTAGCTCGGCACCGACGGTACGCTGTTCCTCGACATTCAGCCGCGTGGGCAAGGCCCCGGCGCGCAGCAGGATGGCGAGGTTATTGGCGCTCTCGGTGGTGAAGTTGCCGCTGATCTGGCCTGACCCGCCGGTGATCGGCTCATTGATGTTGGGGGCCGAGTTGACATTCACCTTCCAGCCGGACGTCTGATCGGGTCGATGAAGCTGCAGAT
>JANNFM010000181.1:0-2176 GCA_031379795.1 Alphaproteobacteria bacterium | reverse complement strand
GAAGCTCTTCTATGAAGAAACTGTCCGGACGCTGCACAAGTGGCTCAACCGGCGCAGTCAACGCAAGAGTTTGAGCTGGCGGGCTCTAAACCGCCTGCTGGAGCGCTTCCAGATACCGCGCCCGCGGATCGTGGAGAAGACGGGTCAGAAGATGCCTTGCCAGCAGGAACTGAGCTTCTGCCAACGGTTGCCGAAGATGGCGTGAGCCTTGGGTGGACTGCTGGCGTATGCGAGAGCGAGTTGATCTGAAGAGCCCGGTGCGTTATGTGGCCAATATGGTTATGTGGCGTAGCGCGCTCCCCGGGCCGCAGGCGTGGGTGGAGCCGGCCTGCGGCGCCACATAACTAAACGACATGTTTTTCCCGGATCGATCTGTTCCGACGATGGCCCGGCCATGTTTGAACAGCTCTTTACCTACCACCGTGTTCTTCTCCGTCACCTTGATGGCCCTTTGGTCGCGGAGCGCAGGCGGTTCCTCGAGTCCCGTGCCCTACAGGGCACGCCCCGATCCACGTTGCTGCGGTATGCGCGCGAAATGCGCATCGTTGCTTCCCTCCTAGACTTGTCGGGAGATCGTCGCATCGCAGCCCAGGAGATCCACGCGGCAGCCCGGCGATGGGGGCAACAGCAGCGAAGACGGGGCCGGGCCCTCGGAGGAGGTGAGGGATCCGCGCGGTTGTTCGTCCAGACGGCCACGGCGTGGTTGGGCTTCCTGGGACGACTGGCGACGAGTACGCCCCCGCCGCTGCATTTCGCGGCCCAATGGGAGGAATGGGCGGCTTTCCTGCGCCAATCCGAGGGCCTGCGAACTGCCACGGTGGCGAACTACGGCTGGTGGATCCGAAAATTCCTGACATGGCTGGATGATCGCCCGACGCCGCTGATCCGGGTTCAGATCGCCTCGGTGGATTCGTTTCTGCAGGACCTGGCGAGCCAGGGACTGAGCCGGGTTTCTCTGGCGACGGCCGCCAAAGCGCTACGCCGTTTCTTTCGCTTCGCCTGGCAGCGGGGCTGGTGTCGACGGAATTTGGCGCCGGCGATCCTCAGTCCACGGCTATACCGCTACGAAGATCTGCCGGCCGGGCCGGCCTGGGCCGACGTGCTGCGATTGATCACCAGCACCGGCGGCGGGGAACTCCGGGACCTGCGCTCCCACGCGATGCTGCGGTTGTTGGCCATTTATGGTCTGCGAAGCGGCGAAGTGAGGGGGTTGCTCCTCGAAGACATCGATTGGCGACGAAACCTTCTGCGGGTTCGGCGTGGCAAGTCCACGCGCGTACAGATCTACCCCATAACCCGAGCCACCCGCCAAGCCCTCCGGAGATATCGCGAGGCACGACCCAACTCGGAGCGACCCGAGTTCTTCTTGAGCCTCCAGGCCCCATTTCGTCCGTTGTCTGCCGGAGCACTCTATCACGTCATCCAGGCACTGTTCGAGCGGTGGGATGTCCAGAGCTCCAAGCGTGGGGCGCATGCCCTGCGCCATGCCTGCGCAACCCACCTCCTCGCTGAAGGCCTGTCGCTCAAGGAGATTGGTGACCATCTGGGCCACCGGAATGCGGAATCGACCAGGCTTTACGCCAAAGTCGATGGGGTCGCTCTGCGCGCGGTTGCCGATTGGGATCTGGGAGGTGTGATATGAAACTGCAAACAGCCCTCCGCCAGTACATCGCCCTCAAACAATCGCTGGGATTTCGATTTCGTTCCGACGCCGTCATTCTGTGCGCCTTTGCCAAGGCCATGGGATCTGTCGACCTTCGGCGGGTCCGTCCCGCCCGCGTCCGGATCTACTTGGACGGACGGGGGCCCCTCACCCGCTTCTGGGAGCGCAAGTGGGTGACGTTGCGAGGCTTCTATCGCTACGCCCTGGCACGCGGATTGGTGGGTCAATCGCCCTTGCCGATGTCGGCCCCGAAAATGCCTCCCGCCTTCGTGCCGTACATCTACTCCTCCGCCCAGCTGCGGGGACTCCTGGCAGCCATGGCGTCGGCCCCTTCACGGAGCCTGACCGAGGCGACGTGGAGAACGCTCATTCTATTGCTGTACGGCGCTGGCTTGCGGATCAGCGAGGCCCTGAACCTGTCCGATCCAGACGTGGATCTATCCACCGGCGTGCTCACGATCCGGTGCAGCAAGTTTTTCAAGACAAGGTCGGTTCCAATCGCTCCACGACTGA
>JANNFM010000163.1:0-2454 GCA_031379795.1 Alphaproteobacteria bacterium | reverse complement strand
GCCGTCGCTGGGCGGGTTCGGGGCGTTGTTTGACCTGAAGGCGGCGGGCTACGACGATCCGCTGCTGGTCACCACGACCGACGGCGTCGGCACCAAGCTGAAGGTGGCCATCGAGACCGGCATCCACACGACGGTCGGCATCGACCTGGTGGGCATGTGCGTGAATGACCTGCTGGCCCAGGGCGCCGAGCCCTTGATGTTCCTGGACTACTACGCCACCGGCAAGCTGGACATCGAGGCCGCCACCGCCGTGGTCGCCGGGATCGCCGAGGGCTGCCGCCAGGCGAACTGCGCGCTGGTGGGCGGTGAAACCGCCGAGATGCCGGGGATGTATTCCGAGGGCGACTACGACATGGCCGGGTTCTGCGTCGGCGCCGTGGATCGCGACAAGGTGCTGCCGCGCCTGGGCGACCAGAAAGCCGGAGATGTGATGATCGGTGTGGGGTCTTCGGGACCGCATTCCAACGGCTATTCGTTGATCCGGCGCATCGTGGAGCGCTCGGGACTGGCGTGGGACGCCCCGGCCCCGTTCGCGGCGGGCAAGACCCTGGCTGAGGCGCTGCTGGAGCCGACGCGCATCTATATCCGCTCGGTGCTGCCGCAGCTTAAGGCCGGGCGCGTCAAGGGCCTGGCCCATATCACCGGCGGCGGACTGGTGGAAAACCCGCCGCGCTGCATCGCCGACGGCCTGGTGCCGCGGTTTGACTGGAACGCCTGGGCGATGCCGGCGGTGTTTGAGTGGCTGGCGACGACCGGCGGCGTTTCCGAGCACGAGATGCGGCGCACGTTCAACTGCGGCCTGGGTCTGGTGCTGGTGGTGGCGCCGGAGGATGTGGGCGAGGTGCTGATGGGGTTGATCGGCGCGGGCGAGGACGCGTTTGTGGTGGGGGAACTGGCCAGCGCCTAGCGACCCGCGCGCACAACACCCCGTCATCCCGGCCGCACACCCGCGCAGGCGGGTGGAAGAGCCGGGACCCAGGGCGGTGCGCTGAGCACTGGGTCCCGGCTCTGCAGCCCGCAAGCGCGGGCTTCCGGCCGGGATGACGGGATTTTTAGGGGACGGGTTTCCGGGGATCGTTCGGCCGGGATGTGCGTTTGGGAGGCCAGGAGACATTCATTACGCCAACGCTTCGCAAATTCCTGGTGATCGCCAGTGTGATCTTCGCCATCGCGGTCCCGGCGCTGCAGATGGGGTTGCAGCTGGGGCTGTCGGCAAAGGAATTTGCTGGCGATGGGGACAGTACGCTGAGGGCCGCCGGATATGCCTTCTCGATCTGGAGCGTGATCTATGCAGGGCTGATCGCGTACGCGGTATGGCAGGCCCTGCCGCGCAACGCAGGCGACCCCCTGCTGGCGCAGATCGCGTGGCCGTCGGTTGTGGCCATTTCCGGCTGCGGGCTGTGGATCATCGCGTCGTCGGCGGACTGGAAGTGGGCCAGCGTGGCGATCATCGTGGTGTCGGCGGCGACATTGACGCTGGCGCTGATCCGGCTGGTGCCGGCACGGGCGGCGTTGAGTGCGCGGGTGTTCGTCTGGTGGCCGCTCGGCTTGCTGGCCGGATGGCTGACGATTGCGTCGGCGATCAATATCCTGACGGTGCTGACGGCCACGGGCCTGATCGGCGGCAGCTCGGCGGTGATCGCGGGGTATGTGGGCGTTGGCGCGGTCGTTGTGGTCGCCCTGCTGGTGCTGCACGCCGCACGGCTGCCGGTCTATGCCATCCCCATCGCCTGGGGTCTGGTCGCCGTCTGGGTGGCCGAGAAGGCGACCAAGAGCGACCTGGCGCTTGAGGCGCTGATCGCAGCGGTGATCGTGGGGGTTTTTGCGGCCTGGCGGGGGGTGCGGGTTTAGGACGGGGTTGACGCGGGGTCCATGTGGGACTATTTCTGGTCTCAATGGAGACGCCCATGGCTTTCGCCGAGACTTTTGAACATGGATCGCCCGGGGTCTCGGAGCGGTCGGTTGAGTTTGTCGATGCCATTCAACTGGGCTTGCCAGTCACCGCCGCGCAGGACATCGCCCTGCATCTGGCGCCCAGTGACCCGAACTTCCGCTATCAGATCGTCCCCAAGGCCACGCTGGCGCGCCGCAAGCATTCCGCGCGGCTGTCCCCGGAGGAGGGTGAGCGCGTGGTTCGCCTGGGCCGCCTGTGGGACCGCTCCCTGAGCATCTGGAAGGATGCCGATGCGGCGCGGCGCTTCCTGTGGCGTCCCAACGCCCTGCTGTCCATGCGCACGCCGATCTCCGTCGCCCTGGCCGGCGAAACCGGCGGCCGGATGGTCGAAACCCTGCTGGGGCAGTTCGAGGCGGGCGTCGCGATTTGATCCCCCAGGTGCTGGACCGCACCCTGACCGCCTGGCGCATCGGCGACCCGGACGGGGCCTGGCCGATCTTCAGCGCCAAGGGGTCTGCCGCCTGGCCCGGCCGCTGGAACACGCCGGACACGCCGATGAT
>JANNFM010000160.1:0-3870 GCA_031379795.1 Alphaproteobacteria bacterium | reverse complement strand
ATCAGCCCCTGGAACTTCCCCCTGCTGCTGGGGATGGTCGATACGGTTCCGGCGCTGACCGCCGGTTGCGCGGCGATCGTCAAACCCTCGGAAGTGACACCCCGGTTCGTGGACCCATTACGCGAGGCTATCGCCGCCACGCCGGGCCTGGAGGACATCCTGCAGATCCTCCCGGGCGACGGAGAGACGGGCCAGGCCGTGATCGATCAGGCAGACTGCGTCTGCTTCACCGGCTCAGTGGCCACCGGCAAGAAGGTCGCGCTGCGGGCCGCCGGGCGACTGATCCCGGCCTTCCTGGAGCTGGGCGGCAAGGACCCTCTGGTCGTGCTGGCCAACGCCGATCTTGAGGCGGCGACGGACGCGGCGCTTCGCGGCTCGGTGCTCTCCACCGGTCAGGCCTGTCAGTCGATCGAGCGGATCTATGTGCAACGGGAAATCCATGACGCCTTCGTCGAGCGGCTGACCGCAAAGGCGGCGGCGGTCCAGCTCAACTGGCCAGACATCAATAGTGGCGAAGTGGGGCCGATCATCTTCGCCCGACAGGCGGACATCCTGGCCGGACAGATCGCCGACGCCGTATCGAAAGGCGCCCGCGTGCTCACCGGCGGCGAGATCGAACACCACGGCGGCGGCCTGTGGCTGCGGCCCACCGTGCTGGTGGACGTGACCCACGAGATGGCGGTGATGCGCGAGGAGACCTTCGGCCCCATCATGCCGCTGATGGCGTTCGACACCGTCGACGAGGCGGTCGCGCTGGCCAACTTCGGCGACTACGGCCTGTCGGCGGCGGTGTTCGCCAGGACCCTGGACGAGGCCGAGGCGGTGGGTCGCCGACTGGAGGCCGGGGCCATCAGCCTGAATGACGCGGCCCTGACGGCGGTCTTCTATGAGGCCGCCAAACAGAGCTTCAAAGCCTCCGGCATCGGGCCCTCGCGGATGGGCGCAGACGGGCTGGCGCGGTTCTTCCGGCGTCAGGCCCTGATCGCCAACACCGGTCAGCCCGTGCCGCTGTCGGCCTTCCGAGAGGGGGCCTGAGACAGCGGCGGACTGATCACCAGTCCGCCGGGTCCCGGATCAGTACCGGTACTTCAGACGGACTGTGACGCGACGCGGATCGTTGTAGTAGCCGAAGCCGAACAGCGACGAGGTGGCGTAGTACTCCTTGGCGCAGTTGGAGCACTCCAGCGCTGCCTCCCAGTGATCATTGTCGGTCCGCAGTACCAGACCCGCATTCACGACGGTGGTTACAGGAGCGTGCGACAGCATACGATTTACCGCAGAGGTCTGGCCAAACGGGATCGCCGTGACGGTGGGGGTGTCGTTGTAAGTGCTGCTCCAGTAACGGCCCGAGAAGCTGGCTGCCATGTTGAAGGTCAGTGACGCCCCCATATCGGTCAACGGGTGGCGATAGCTGAAGCCCAGCGTGCCCTGCTGATCCGGGAAGCGTACCGGCGTGTCGCGGATCGTGGTGCAGTTGGCCGGCTCTGGCGTGTTGGTGCAGGCTACGCCGCCAACGCCGACGGCCGCGGGCACGTTGCGGTACTTCTTGTCGCTGATGGAGCCCGAGCCGAAGATGGTCATGCCTTCAAACGGCGTGGTGTAGAACTCCAGTTCAAGGCCGTCGGCACGCAGGTCACCGGCGTTGCGGGTGGAGAAGACGGTGCCCGCGCCGGACAGGAGCTGCAGATCCTTCACGTCCTCGTGGTAGTAGGTGACGTTCAGCCGGAGCTGATTGTTGAACCACTCGGTCCGTGCGCCAATCTCGTATGAATGGGCTGTTTCAGGTCCGAAGATCGTCACGGCGTTGACGTTGGTGACGCGGGTATTCCAGCC
This sequence comes from Alphaproteobacteria bacterium, assembly GCA_031379795.1. Lineage (GTDB taxonomy): Bacteria > Pseudomonadota > Alphaproteobacteria > Caulobacterales > Caulobacteraceae > Phenylobacterium. Next base: position 2,037 of record JANNFM010000160.1, on the reverse strand, counting down.
ACCGGACTTGAAGCCCTTTGTGTAGGAGGCGAATAGCATCTTGTCGTCGTCGATTTTGTAGCTGAGCGCGACGCGCGGGGTGAACTTGTCCGCCTTCTGGGTCAGCGGAATGCCACGCGCGACAACGTTTGCCGTCGCCGGGCGGCTGGCCAGAGGCGGGACTGCCACGATCAAGCCGGCCGGATAGCTGGACTTGACGCCATCGATGTAGCCGAAGCGCTTCTTCTCGGTGGTGATGCGGCCGCCCAGGGTGAGGGTCAGTTGATCGGTGAACGCATAGTCGCCCTGAATATAGGCGGCATAGGACTTCGTGGAGTTGTTCAATTGCCAATCGGCCAGCAGGACACCGAACACGTCGACTTCCGAGGTTTTGCTATCCTCGTCGAGGTAGAAGGCGCCGGCCACATAGCTTAGCTTGCCCGCCTCGCCGACCAGTTTCACTTCCTGGGTGTACTGCTCGTTCTGAACCTCATTGGCGATCGAGAAGCCACCGCGCGGCCCGACCCCGTTGAAGAAGTCCAGCGAGAACGACTGGTTGATCTGGCGATAACCGGTGATGAAGCTGAGAGTCCCGAACCCGACGTCCCAGTCCAGGTTCGAGGTCAGGCCACCGGTGCGCACGTTGGCGCAGTTGCCCCGGCTGAGCGCCAGCAGGTTCTTGATCGTGTCGTCACCGCAGTCGGAATAGCGCAGGCCGGAGCGGCTAGTGTACTCAGGGTCCACCGGGCTGGAGCCGATCGTCGTCTTGGACTGATCGATGTAGTCAACCGACAGATCCCAGGTGATGGCTTCGGTCGGCATCCAGCGCACCGCGCCGCGCACGCCCCAGGATTCTTCGGCGTTCAGCTTTTCGCCGGTGGTGACGCTTTTGGAATAGCCATCGTCTTCGACCGAAAAGGCCGAAATCTTCGTCAGCAACGTGTCACTGAGCGGCAGGTCCACCGAGCCCCGCACCATGCGCTTGCTGAAGCTGCCGATGGCACCTTCGATGAAACCGCCCAGTTCCGAGCCGGGCTTCCGCGTCACGATGGAGACGGCACCGCCGGTGGTGTTGCGGCCAAACAGGGTCCCTTGCGGACCGCGCAGCACTTCCACGCGCTCGATATCGAACAACGAAACCGCGTTGGCGCTCTGGCGGGCGTAGTAGATTTCGTCGACGTAGGTCGCGACCGGCACGTCGAAGGTCGCAACCTGTTCCGTCGAGCCCAGGCCGCGGATGTAGAAGCTGAGCGCCGAACCTGTGCCGGTGTTCAGACCTCCGGTAACGCTGGGGGTGAAGCGGACGAGATCGGCGGCGTCGTCGATCTGGGCGGCTTCCATCTGCTGCTGGCTGAAGGCGGTGACAGCCAGTGGCACGTCCTGGATGTTCTGGGCGCGGCGCTGGGCGGTGACAATCACCTCTTCAACGGCGTCCGGCGCGGTCTGCGCCAGGACCGGCGCTGAGAAGACGACTACGGAGGTGGCCGAAACGGTCATGAGCAGGATGCGGCGGAGGTTCATTGTCGATCTTCCCCAAGAACGCTCTCGCCAATCCGGTTATGGCTTCATGAGCGAATGATATACGTTTATACCATTCAAAGGTCCGGACAAATCCCTTGCCGTGCTGGCCGATATCGATGATGTGCGATTGATGCATAAGGGTCACAATCACCCTGATCTGCCTGCCAGGAGAGCATGACGCGTGACCACGATGCCGCACATTGAACCGACGATGGTGCGATCCGGCCAGACGGCTCGCGAGATTTACGAGGCGGTGAAAGCCAATCCCGCCCGGGCGCGATTCGGCTTCGGCGAAAAGCTGGCCGTCGTGAACGTGGACTTTCAACAGGCCTACACCCGCCCCGACCTCTTTCCTAAGACGGCCTATGTGACCGATCCCAACCAGATCGCCTATGTGAACCAGGTCTCGGCCCTGGCGCGCGCGCGCCAGATGCCGGTGATCTGGAGCCATGTGGCCTACAAGCCCGACGCCGGCGACGCGGGCGTCTGGGGCACGCGCACCGACACGCCGGACAGCCTGCAAAACATCAAGGACGG
>JANNFM010000097.1:0-2347 GCA_031379795.1 Alphaproteobacteria bacterium | reverse complement strand
CGTCGCGGCCGCCGGTTCCGGTCCGGGGCCCCCGCCGGGTGTGGGTGCCCGGCACACGCCCGGCCATGACGAGCAAGGGGGTGTGGAGTTTGTGTGCGCTGCTCACGGCACGTTGTCCTGGCTGCGGCCCATCAGCTGGATGAACACGTCCTCCAGCGTGGGCGGGACCTCGGTCCAGTGAAAAGGCTCGCGGCGCCAAGGCAGAACGGCGGCTTCCAGCGCCGCACGATCTGTGCCGCTGACGTGGAGCGCGGCCCCGAACGCTGCTGCCGTCTGCACGCCCGGCGCGCCCGCCAACGCATGGGCCAGCTTGTCGGCCCCGGCACCCTCGCCGCGAAAGGTGATGAGGCCGGACGCTGTGATCACCTCAGCCGCTGTGCCCCGCGCGATCAGGCGGCCATAGCTGATGTAGGCGATCTCGTGGCACCGCTCGGCCTCGTCCATGTAGTGGGTGGAGACCAGCACGGTCAGGCCTTGGGCGGCGAGCGCGTGGATCTCGTCCCAGAAGGTGCGCCTGGCCTTGGGGTCAACGCCGGCGGTGGGTTCATCCAGCAGCAACAGTTTCGGTTCGTGCAGGGTGGCGGTGGCCAGCGCCAGCCGTTGCTTCCAGCCGCCCGACAGTGTGCCGGCCAGCTGTCCCCGCCGCGACGCCAGCCCCAGACGCTCCAGCGCCGCATCCACCCGCTCGCGCCGTCGGTCCAGACCGTGGACGCGGGCTGAGAACTGCAGGTTCTCGGCGATGGTCAGGTCTTCATACAGCGAGAACTTCTGGGTCATGTAGCCGGTGCGCCGCTTCACATTGTCGGCGTCGGCGATGATGTCGAACCCCAGCGCCTGGCCCGACCCGCTGTCCGGCGTCAGCAGCCCGCACAGCAGGCGCAGCGTCGTGGTCTTTCCCGACCCATTGGGGCCCAGAAACCCGCAGATGCGCCCCGCCTCGACCTGGATCGAGACGTCGTTGACCACGTGCTTGTCGCCGAACGACTTGTTGAGCCCGTGGACGTCGATGGCGAGGGTTGTGCAACCGGGATGATGGCTGACAGATCAAACCGGGTTGATACCTGACACCTTTTGCGGAGGTGGGTCTTCCGGCGCGTAGCGTAGCCTATGGCGGAGCGGAGCGAAGCGCCGGAAGCGGCCATGGCGGTCGATGACGCCCAGATCGATGTCGAAGAACCGCACGATGTGGACGCCGCCGGGTGTCTCGGCGAGGCCGACGCATTCACCGATCAGGGGTTCGGAGAGAAAGACGAGCCCGCCGTTCCACTTGATCTCACCATTGGTGCGGACACGGCGGACCTGATGATCGGGGTCATACCAGGGCTCAATGAGCCGCTCGGGCATGGACCTTGGCGAGGGGGTCCACAGCGAGGACGGCGGTTGCTGGTCGATGGCTTCGTGCGGCCGCTCGTCGTTGTAGTGGGTCCGGAAGCCGTCGAAGCGGGCTTGCTGCTCGGCCAGGCTGGCCGAGGGTGGCCTGGCGGTGTCGGCCTTCAGCGTGCGGTGCATGCGCTCGTGTCGACCGTTGTCCTGCGGCGAGGCCGGACGAATGAAGTGCGGCGTGACCCCCAGCTTCAGCCACCAGACGCTGAGCCGGGTCAGCCCGCCGGCGGCCTGCGAGCCGAAGGGTGTGCCGTTGTCGCAGCGGATCGCCTCGGGCAGCCCGTGCTCGGCGAAAGCGCGCTCGAAGACCGGTCTCACGCCCTTTGTTGTCGGCTCCGTGATGCGTACATCGATCAGGTACCGGCTCGCCGTGTCGGTGATGGTCAGCGGATCGCAGCGTCGCCCGTCGAGGGTGCGGAACCAGCCCTTGAAGTCGCAGGCCCACTCCGCGTTGGGTGCGTCAGCCACCGTCTCGACCCGACCGAGCTCGCGGCCTCGCCGCCGCCGCGATCTGGCCTCCACCAGTCCTTCACGCTTGAGGATATCGCCGATCGTCGAGGCCGCCGGCCACGCGGTCCCCGGCTCCATCCGGTCCAGCCAGGCCTTCACCTTCTTCGACCCGAACCGCGGGAAGCGCCGCTTGGTCGCCACCACCGCCTCCGCAACCGCTGACGCAGTCCGGTGCGGACAGCTGACCACCGCGTGGCTGCGCTCGCAGAACCAGGCCGGATCCCCTGACGCCCGCCGCGCCCGCAGCACATAGAACGTCTCCCGGCTCACCCCGTACGCCCGGCAAAGCTCGCTCACCGTCCAGACCCCGGTGTCGTAATCGCACAACAGCCCTACACGCTGCTCCAAGCGCCCAATCTCCCTGAACGGCATCGGATACGTCCTCCCAACACCATCATCCGGTGTCAGGCATCATCCCGGTCCAAACTGTCAGGTATCTACCCGGTTCATACCG
>JANNFM010000087.1:0-1758 GCA_031379795.1 Alphaproteobacteria bacterium | reverse complement strand
CTGGTGGTACGAAATGCCTGAGCCAGGTTTCAACTATCGCCTGCCGGACATTCTTTGCGCCCTGGGCCTGTCGCAGCTCAAAAAGCTTCCTCGGTTTGCGGCCCGGCGGCGGGATCTTGCAGCGGCCTATTCAACGGCTTTGGCCCCGCTCGCGCCGTTGGTCCAATCCGCGCAGAGGCCGGTCTGGAGCGACCCGGTGCTGCACCTGATGACCGTGCTGATTGACTTCGAGGCGGCGGGTCGAACGCGCCGCCAGGTTGTCGACGCCTTGAAGGCCCAGGGCGTCGGCAGTCAAGTCCACTACATCCCGGTTCACCGCCAACCCTACTACCGGGACCTCTACGGCGACCTGGCCCTGCCCGGCGCAGAGGCGTGGTACGCGCGATGCCTGTCGCTACCCCTCTATCCGGGCATGGCGGACAACGATGTGGCTCGCGTGGTTGATGCGCTGCGGCGCGCGCTGGCGTAGTTCCAAAGCAAGGCCGCTTGAGGCGGTTCGTCCGTCGCGATCTATGCCGCCAGACCCGCTTGCTGGATCAGGTCGCGGAATGCCTCGACGCGCTGAGGGGCGGCGGCCAGTTCGGTGCGGATTTCATCCTGCTTGGCCAGCTTGATTGCTTCCACCTTGGCGCGGTCGGCAGCGGGACCCAGGGGTGCGGTCTCGCCAGCCGCCAGCTTGAGCAGCAGGGTAAGTCGTTGCAGCACCGGGGCGTCGGCCTTGGCCAGGTTTTGCGTCAGTCGGGCGCGCCGCTCGATCTCGCCGCCAATCTGGCCGAGCTGTTCGCGGATCGGCTCGAAATCTTCCGGGCTGAGCCCGCACCGTGCCGCGGAGCGCTGAAGTTTGGCCAGTCGGGCAAGGCGCGTCGACGGCGTCTCCTCATTCGACTCCATTTCGCGCTGCAGGCGCAGCGCGCTGACACCGGCTTTCAGCCAGCCACCTGCGAGACGCTTGTTCGAGGCGCCAATGATGTTTTCGGTTAGCCAGATCAAAGCCGCGATCTCTTCGCAGGCCGTCATCTTCTGGCCAAGGTAGGCCTCAACAAAGTCGCCGGTGACCAGCATCTTCGAGCGCGTTGCAAACGCGGCCTCGACGTCTTCCAGCGGCAACAGCTTTCCAGCAGCTGCCGTAAGCGACATGCCTAACGCCCGCAGCACGTCGATCTCGCCGGCAGCGTCGCCGGGACGCAGGCGACGGTTCCCCGTGAGCTCGCGCAGAATTCGGCGGCCGATAGCGGCTCGGGTATCCAGGAATGTGTCACCGCCCAACCACATGGCCAGGCGCAGGGCCAGGGGCGAAAGCTCGGGCATCACCTTGGCGACACAGCCTTCGACTTTCATCAGGCGGTCGACAGCGTCAAAGGCGGCCAATCGCGTCATGGCGGCCAGATTGGCGCCCAGGTCGCGCCCCTCGCCCATGATGTTGACCATACCGGGCTTGTTTTCGAGGATCTCGGCGAGCGGTTGCTGGACCGTCATCAGGGCAAGGCCGCGCGCCGGTCCCTGGCGGGGGGCCGCATCGGCCAGGTCCAGAAGTCGCTTGACCTTGTCCGACCAGCTGGTCGCTCCTGCGATCGAGGCTGCGACGCCGGTGCCGAGCAGGTAGCCGCGCTCCGGTTCGCTGGCCAGCCGCTCTGCGACTTTCGCAAAGCCCTCTTTTTCGATGTCAGGAATGCCGCCCTTTGCTGCGTGCTTCATCAGCCGCTCGACGGTGCGGTCAACCAGGGCCTGGAAGAATCTGATCAGTTCATGGACCGACTT
>JANNFM010000044.1:0-15730 GCA_031379795.1 Alphaproteobacteria bacterium | reverse complement strand
CGTGGGCAAATTCGGCCCTACCCAGAGCCTTAATCCCGGGGCTTGTCCGCGGTACCCACCCCACCGCTCGCGCACGCCTGTAAATGGGTCCGGGGCACAAGCCGCGGGATGACGAGCCATATTGATTCTACGATTGCGCAGTTGGCCCCAGGCGGGCGTTTGACCCGCCCATCCACACGGCACCCTCAGCATGGATCGCCGGGCCAAGCCCGCCGATGATGGCCTTTGGGGGTGTTGGGAAGTCCGCCGCCGAGCGGATCGGAGACCGCCCTGTCCAGTCAGAATGGATGATCCCGACTGGACAGGGCCTCAAGATCAGAAGTTCACCCGGCCGGTGACGCCGACGTAACGGTCGGCTTCCCGCGGGATCAGATAGCGGAAGCTGCCGCCCGGACCGCCACTGGTGATCGCCGAGGCGAAGCTCTCGTCGAACAGATTCTTGACCTGCAGCGTGATGCGGTAGCGATCGTCCGGATCGACGATGGATGCCGACAGGTCGACCATCGCGTAGCCGTGGATCGTCGTTGCCGCCCGCACCACGGCAGAGGCGTCCAGCTGGCTGAGCTGCTTGGACTGGTAAGAGCCATTCGCCGCCAGCACGACGTCAACAGCCTTACCCGTGCGGATCCGGTAGTCCATGCCCAGCGAGCCCTTCCACTTGGGCGCATAGCCCAACGTCGTGCCGGACGGCACGACGCCGGTGACCACGCCGTTGGTCGGAATCTTGAACTGGTCGATCTGGGCGTCGGTATAGGCCAGGCCCCCCGAGATATTCAGGTCTCGCATCGGGCGGTAGATCAGGTCCAGTTCGCCGCCGCGGGTCGAGATCGTGCCGGCATTGGTGAAGCGGGTGACCAGCACGCCAGCCACGATGTCCGGATTGTTGGCCTGGAAGTTGTTATATTTCGCGTAAAAGGCCGCCAGGTTGAGGATCAGCTTGCCGTCCATCAGGGTGTTCTTCAGGCCGACTTCATAACTGTTGGCGGTCTCGGCCTCGATGGCGTTGGTGCCGGTGGCGGTCAGGTTGAAGAAGATGTTGTAGGCCGGGCCCTTATAGCCCCGCGCGTAGGTGGCGTAGAACGTTGCCTCCGGCGCGATCTCGTACTGCACCCCGAACTTGCCCGACAGATTGTCGTTGGACTGATCTGCCGTGAAGGGTCCGAAGTTGGGCTGGATTCCCGGGCCCGCCAGCGGGCTGACGCGGCCGTGGTACACGGCCAGCTTGTCGGACGTGTATCGCAGGCCGCCGATCAGATTCAGCTGCTCGGTCAGCTTGATCGTGCCTTGCCCGAACAGGGCGAAGTTCTTGAAGGTCGATCCAAAGGTCGCCGACCCGTTCGGGGTGGTGACCACTGCGCCCGCCGCGGTGCAGGGGGTCAGGACGGCCGGTGCCGGGGTGAGCGAGCAGACGATGTCATTGCGGGTGAAGGTGCGGTCCGTCTCGGCGCGGGAATAATAGGCACCCGCCACGTAGGAGAAAAACTGATCCGCCGGCGACGTGATCCGCAGTTCCTGGGTCATGGTGTTGCTGGTCTGGGGTCCGATGTCATGCAACTGGGTGACGCCAACATAGGCGCGATCCAGCCAATCGCCGTCGCGGACTTCGGTGTTGTCGTACTCGCGATACGAGCCGATGTAGGTGAGCACATGTTCACCCAGTGACCAGTCGGCCTGCAGCGAAACGCCGCCGCTCTTCTCGGTCGTGGCCGTGATCAGGTTCTGAATCGCCTGGCGGGTCTTGTCGCCGCGCGGCGTCGGCAGGATCGTCGCAGTCAGGTTGGTCGGAACCGTGCCGATCAGCTCGGCGCAGCAATCATCGTCGCTCTTGCGATAGTCGGCGATGAAGGTCAGCGACAGCACGTCGGACGGATCGGCCACCACGACGGCGCGAACGCCCCAGTGCTCGTAGCCGTTGACGCGGGTGTTGCGGGTCACGTTGCGGATATTGCCGCCATAGGTGCCGTAGAACGCCGTCACCCGGCTCTTGACCACGTCGCTGAGCGGCAAATCAGCCGCCGCCCGCAGGCGATATTCGTCACCGCCGGTGTAGTACGCGCCCTCGACGAAGCCGCCGAGGTCCGCGCCGGGGCGCTTGGTGACGATATTGACCACGCCCGCCGAGGTGTTCTTGCCGAACAGCGTGCCCTGGGGCCCGCGCAGCACTTCCAGACGGTCGATGTCGATCAGGTCGCTGAACGCCTCGCCGGCCCGGCTGTAGACCACACCGTCCACCACGGTGGAGATCGACGGCTCACCGGCGATGGAGAAGGTCGAGGTGCCCACGCCGCGCAAGAACAGCGACTGGTTGATGGTTGTGCCCGATTTACGGAAGTTCAGCGTCGGCACGAGGTACTGCGCGCCTTCCAGGTTCACCGCGCCGCTAGCGGCGATGGTGGCGCCCGACACGACCGAGACAGCCAGCGGGACATCCTGCAGTCGCTCGGATCGCTTCTGGGCGGTGACCACGATTTCTTCGACCGCAGTGGCTCCCTCGCCGCTGGTCGTTTGCGCCAGCGCCGGAGCGCCCAACAGAAGCGCCGACAGACCTGCGCTGGCTACCAGAATGGATTTTTTCATGTCTCGCCCTGAACCGTTTTGTTTTTGACAGTTTTGTTATGTCTCACGCTGTCATACTGCCAGAGGCGAATTCCGCCAACCCCCGGTTTCACAAGCCCAGTTCGGCCATTTCGACCACGCGGCGCTCGCGCGCGCTGATCTCGGCCGCCGTTCCGATGGCGACCGCCATCAGCCCATCACGCGCCGAAACCTCAACTGGCCCCTCCCCGCGCACGGCGGCGATGAACTTCTGATGCTCATAGAATGTCGAGCCGTGATGGCTGCCGGCCTTCAGGGCGGTGGCGTCGACGCTCACCACGCGCCGCTCCACCTGTTTCGGATTGAGGAACCCGACGCGAGGTGAATAGACGATGGCCCCTTCCGGGATCAGCACGTCCAGTCGCGCCGTGTCGCCCACCGCCGTGATCTCTTCCTGGTTCTCTGCGCCGTCGGCGAACATGCACAGGTCCAGCATGGCGCGGACCCCGTTGGCGAACTCGACGGTGGTGTAGCTGTTGTCGATGATGTCCGGCCGCTGACCGTCATACAGTTCGTCGACGTGGTTCACGTCCATGGCGCCAGAGCAATAGACCCTCACGGGTTCCGACCGGGTAATCAACCGCATCAAGTCAAAGAAATGACAGCACTTTTCCACCATGGTGCCGCCGCTGTTGCGGGCAAACCGGTTCCAGTCGCCAACCTTCTGCAGGAACGGAAACCGGTGTTCCCGGATCGACAGCATCCGGAGCGCACCGATCCTGCCGCCATGGATGTCGGCGATAAAGTCCGCCGCCGGGGGCATGTAGCGATACTCCATCGCCGTCCAGAACGGTGCCGCCGAACGCGACGCCCGCTCCACCACCCAGCGGGCATCCTCCAGGGTCGTGGCCAACGGCTTCTCGCACAGGATCGCCAGACCGGCGTCGAACAGCGGCTCCAGCACGTCGCGGTGGGTGTTGTTCGGGCTGGAGACGATCACCGCATCCACCAGACCGCTGGCGGCCAAAGCCGCGCCGTCCTCGAACGCCACGACGCCCTCGGCCTTGTCGCCCAGCGCCTTGCGCGCCCAGCCCAGCGACCGCTGAACCGGGTCCGCGATCGCTGTCACAACTGCGCCCGGCGTCACAGCCAGGTTGTTGAGGTGTTCGACCCCCATCATCCCCGTGCCGACCAGACCATAGCGAACCACCTTCGGCACGCATTTCTCCCCAAAAACCCATATGACAGCGCTGACTTATTGTGAGCATTCTCCCAGGCCGGTGTTTCGGGCAAGCCAAAAGTCGTAAGACCGGCGCTCGACACAATTGCGCCGATCCGGGGAGGACGTGGCCATGAACATCAGACTGCGCGGACATGGAACATCCCCGACCGGAGGCCGCGCGTGACCGACCCCCGCCCCGTCAGCTTCAACAAATGGTTCCTGTTCATCCTGCTGGCTATCGCCGGCATCCTTGCGTTGGTCGACCGCCAGGTGATCTCGGTGCTGAAGCCTGAAATGGCCGCCGAACTGGGCTGGACCGACGATGACTACGGCACCCTGGGTGCCTGGTTCCAGGGGTCGATGGCGGTGGCCCTGCTGATCTCCGGCCCGCTGGTCGACCGCATCGGCGTCAAGTGGGCCAATGTGCTGGGGGTGTTCACCTGGAGCATCGCGGCGATGTTCCACGGCCTGGCGCACACCTTCAATCAGTTCGTCTTATGCCGGATCGGCCTCGGCGTCACCGAGGCCATGGCGACGCCGTCGGCGGTCAAGACGGTGGCGACGATCCTGCCGCCCAACCAGCGCTCATTCGGCTTCGGACTCATAAACGCCATTTCCAGCGTCGGCGCGATCAGTGCGCCGATCCTGATACCCTTCATGGCCCTGCCCTTTGGATGGCGCGGCGCGTTCGTGATGGCCGGCATCGCCGGTGTTGTCTGGTCCATCGTCTGGCTGATCTCGACGCGGAAGACCAATTTCGGCGACGTTGCACCGCCCGCGCCGGTCGCGATCTCCACCCCGGACCCTGTCGCGCCGAAACCCTCCATCCTGAAGGACAAGGCCACCTGGGCCATCTCCGGGGCCAAACTGCTCAGCGATTCCACATGGTGGCTGTTGTTGTTCTGGATGCCCGACTTCCTGCATCGCCAGTACGGGCTGAGTGGCGTCGCCATCGGCCCGCCGCTGGCGCTGGCCTATGCCGGCGGCGCGCTGGGGGCCCTGATCAGTGGCGCGGCGGCCACCTATTTCCTGAACCGCGGCCTGCCCGTCAATCGCGTGCGCAAGCTGGCCATGCTGGTCAGCGGCCTGCTGGTGCTGGTCCTGCCCCTGGCCACCCAAGCCCCCACCGCCTGGGGTGCCGCCGCCATCCTGGCGCTGGTGCTGGCCGCCCACCAGGGCTTCTCCACCAACCTGTTCGCCCTGATCGCCGACGTGACCGAAAAGACCAAGGTCGGTCGCGTGACCAGCTTCGCCGCTTTCTGCGGCAACATCGGCGGCATGACCATCGTCAAGGTCGCCGGCCTCGTGCTGACCGCGGGCCTCGGCTACTACCCGCTGTTCGTTTTCGCGGGCGCGTCCTACCTGCTGGCGCTCGCCTGGATCCATCTGCTGCTGCCCAACATCCAGGTCGTGGGCGGCGGCGCGGATGCGGGGGATGTGCTGCCGGTGTCGTTGCACTGAGGTTAGTCAGGGTATCGGTGTCGACCGAACAACGGCTCAATCAATCGAAACCGGTGCGCCGGTGGCAACCTCTCGCACCGCATTGGCGATCGCGTGAAAGTCCTTTTGCAGGATGGTTCGGTGGTTGCTGGCGACCTCGGCGCTGACCTCAAGCCAGGGATTGCGGGCCACAGCGGGCTTGATACTGGCGCGCATCTCTTTGAACTCTTCCTCACCCCCGCCGAGGCTGGCCCCTGTCGCGAGCACGTAACGAACCGGCACCGTCACACGGTCGAGAACCGGCCCGAACGCAGCGGCTAGCTTGTGGGTTTCGATGTTGATCTCGGCGTGCTGCGCGGCGCTCATACGGGCGGCCAGCCCAAGCGCGCTTCCGATGGGCAGCATCCAGCGCAGGCTCTGGAACAGCTTGCGGACCCGCTCATGGCCAGCCTCGTCCAGCCAGCCCCATGGGAAGGCACCCTCAACCGCGACCACGCCCATGGCACGATCTGGATACCGCGCGGCCCAATCCACACCGATGTAGGCCCCGTAGGACCAGCCCACCAGCAGCGCCCGGTTCACACGCCGCGCGGCAAGAACCGCATCAAGATCGCGCACGCAGGCTGCGAAAGAATAGTCCGCAGACCGTTTTGATCGACCGCGCGCGCGTTCATCGTAGGTGATGTGCCGCCAGCCCGGGCCGAGGTCAGCAATGACCTTCCGCCAATGGGACTGATCGGCATAGGAGCCATTAAGGTACACCACCGGGATGCCAGGCCCCCCCGTGTCGGTCACGGCCAATGCGGTGTCTTCGACCGCCACCATGCCGGTCCATAGGTCATCGCTCTGCTTCATATCGGGCACTCTTGGTTCGTTCGACCAGCGGGTGCAGGCCGCCGTCTGTTCACGGCCGGTCGGCATCTTGATGTCCGCTAGTCAGTTATGCTATATAGTGGTACTCAGTGATAATGAGTACGTCAAGGGGGCGGTCCGTGAGCAAGCAAATGACGGAGATGCTCAAGGGTACGCTGGAAGGCATCGTGCTGGCGATTCTGGCCGTACAACCGGCCTACGGTTACGAAATCACCGGGCGATTGCGAGACCAGGGCTTTCCAGACATCGCCGAAGGCACCGTCTACGCCCTGCTCCTCAGAACCGAGCAAAAGGGCCTGGTCGATGTGCAGAAGATCCCGTCCGAACGGGGGCCGCCGCGCAAGGTCTACGCGCTGAACCCCCGGGGCGAGGAATACCTCGCGGAGTTCTGGAAAACCTGGAACTTCCTCACCGAACGTCTCGAACAGATCCGCAAGGAAGGGGCATAGCCATGGTCGCAGGATGGATCGCGCAGAAGCGGCGCTACCGGCAGTACAAGACACGCGCGGCACAACTTCCTGCCAGTTATCTGAAGGCAATCGAGGCGCTGGAGCGCTACATGCTTTTCTTTGGGCCGGGAACCGGAGGCGGCGTGGTGACGATGCTGGAAGATCTGGCCGATCTCTTTGAGCAGAGTGCCGCGAACGAAACCCCGCTCCACGCGGTCGTCGGGGAGGACCCGGTGGCGTTCGCGGAGGCTTTTCTTCAGAACTATCCGGAAGGTCAGTGGATGGGCGGCGAGCGGGAGCGACTGACCCGCGCCTTCTATCCAGTTGCAATCGAAGAACCCTGGCGGGACGGCCCATCCGGGGTCGGCCGTCCTTAGGGCTTGACTCCCTTGCCATGATGTTCTATGTTTGTTCTCATGCAAGCTGCTCCCGTCCTCACACCTGAGCGCATCGACGCCATGCTGTCTGGCGTGGCCGAAGTGTGCATGGAGGGGGTCACCGAGGCCGGGGTGTGGATCAAGGCGGCGGCCGACGTCGAGGGCTTTGAGCGCGCCTCGCGGGCGCTCCAGACCCATTGCCGCAACCTGCGCCAGACCATCGCCATGAAGCAGCGCTTTGATCGTGAACAGCTCGCGTTGAAGGCCGAGGCGGGTCGGCTCGCTCAGGATGACCGCAAGGCGGCCACGAAAGTCCGCAAGTCGGCGGTCGGTCGCCTCTACTGGCGTGCGCGCACGCATCTGGGGAATCTGGTCTGGAACGAGTACGAGGAAGACGACGCCCAGGAGATCTTCAACGATCTGGACCAGTGCCTGTCCGAACTCTCCGCAGAAGACCCCGACGCCTTTCTGGCGACCCCGTTCGAGGCCCTGATCACCCGGTTCTCCGAGGAGTTCGGTCTCGGCGAATTCAACCCCGACCCGAAGCCCCCACCCAAGCCCGAGCCACCCCCGCGCCAGAAGGGCTACGACCCGCCGCCGCCGGGCTCGCGCCATGCCGCGCGAGCGGCCCTGTCGGAGCCGGACGTCAAGCCTCCCGAGCCCGCCTGGAACAACTCCGGGTAACGCTTGCGCGGCGCATCCTCTCAACAAAAATTGTCATCCCGGTTTCGCCAAAGGCGAAAACCGGGACCCACAAACGCTGGCGCTTCCGGATAGCGCCGCAGCGCGACGCTGTACCAACATCCCAACCTCGGAGCTTATGGGTCCCGGTCTTCGCGTGCCGCGAAACCGGGATGACGGCGCGTGCGTGGATGATGCCCGGCGCCTTTCCGTGTCTTCCGTGTTTTCCGTGGCTGAATCCTCCTGAAAAACCACCGCCCGGTCGGGCGCGCAAAGCTACCAAAACCGCTTCTTCGCCACAGCCTTGCCTGAGCCGGACTTGAAATAGGCCTCTAACCCGCGGGCCAGGGGTTCGGTCTCGACGGCGACGTATGACTTAAGCGTCAGCGGAAGATGCGGTCGGGTTGAGATAACCTTGCCGTCGCGATGCGAGGCGACGCGCCGTCGAAGGTCATTGGTGGAGCCGACGTAGATGTGGCCATTGCTCAGTTCCAGAAAGTACACGTACCACATTGTGCGGGGTGTCTCCCTGCGCGCCTGCGGCGCTTCGGGAGATCGAAGGCGTCGGCTGCCAGTCCACTTCGTGGCCTGCCACCCGAAGCCTTCGGCGAAGGGTGGCGGTGACGCAGGGATTCGAACCCTGGATACGCTTTCACGTATGACGATTTAGCAAACCGTTGCCTTCAGCCACTCGGCCACGTCACCTTGTTGTTTTCAGCGGGTTTTCTCCCGCCCCGCACCGATGCTTGCGGCAGGCCTGGGCCGACCGTTCGGGATGGGACGCTCTCCATAGCGAAAGTGCCGCCGGGGAGCAACGCGTCTGTCTCGCAAGTCGGACCGGGGACAAACGAAAGGCTCCGGCGTGGGGAACGCCGGAGCCCATCATCTATTACGAACGTTCCGGTCAGGCGGCGGCGATCGCAACCTTCTGACGACGCCGGAGCATGGCACCGGCCGCGCCGAAGCCGCTGATCATCAGCGCCCACGCGGCAGGCTCGGGCACGGCGGCCATGGGGGTGAAGGCGAGCGTGCCCGCGAAGGAGCCATTGCCGCCGGAGGTGCCGTTGACGATGAGCTGTTGCGGGCCTGCGGTCGTCGCCGCGCCGATCAGGAAACGGGACTCCACCTGTCCCGTGCTCAAGACATTGAAATTCGTGCCGTTGAAGGTGATCGAGGTGAAGTCGATGTCGTTCGTCGCATTTGTGAAGAACGACGATGTCGCCGTGAAACTCGACCAGCCAGTAGGCAATGCGAAGTCGAAAATATTGCTGAACGCACCCTGTTCGATACCGGTATGACCGAAGGTGCCGGAGATTGAGCCATCCGGCTCTGGCGGGGTGAGCGTGTGGTATTGCAGCCCAGCACTGGCCGTTGATGCGCCTGTAAGCAACGCCGCTGCTGCCGCCGCTGCAAGAAATAGTCTCTTCATTTGATAATCTCCAAGGTTATCCCCCGGTCACATCAACCGAAGCCATGGAGAATTGTTCCGTGCAAATACGGTCAGTCTTGCACTTTCAACTTGCAGGGAAACCGCGAAAGATCAGATCGTCTCAGCGAAAAGAGACGAAAATCGCTGGTGCGCATAGTAAAGCTTGGACCGATGGCGCTTCGAAGACTTGACGATTCCCTTCGAAAGGATCGCCTCAGCCTTGGGCCAACCACTGGCGCGCCTGGCGCTGGGCTTCGGCGACGTCGTCGTGTTCCATCTCGCCGGCCAGTTCCTTGCGGTAGACCTTGGCCTCGACCGATCCGCGCATGGCGGCCAGGTTGAACAGCATGTGCGCCGAGACGTAGTCGAGCGGCGCGCCGCCCTGCCCGGTCGAATACATCAGCCCCATCCGAAACAGCTCGTCGCCGGAGGCATCCGGTGTCGGCAGAGGCAGACCATCGCTCTTCGTGTCGATACTCGCCAGCATGGCTAAGTTCCTCGTCAGGCTGGCGAGCTTGCCTTTTGCACGCCCCGGACCAACCGATGCCGACACCAAACCAGTGTTACCTTGAACACATGGTTAAAGCCGCCGTTGCCAAATTGACAGGAACCGCGGTGCGTTGCCGAATTACAGCCCCAGCTTGGCCTTCAGCAGCTGGTTGACCGTGCCCGGATTGGCCTTGCCGCCGGTCTGTTTCATCACCTGGCCCACGAACCAGCCGATGGCCTGGGGCTTTTCCTTGACCGCCTCGGCCTGGCCCGGATTGGCCGCGATCAGGGCGTCGATGATGGCTTCCAACGCGCCGGTGTCGGACACCTGGCGCAGGCCGGCCTTCTCCACCACCTCGCCCGCCGCGCCCTCGCCCGCCCACATGCGCTCGAACACGTCCTTGGCGATCTTGGACGAGATCACGTCCTCCTCGATCAGTTGCACCAGCTCGGCGATGCCGGCCGGGCTGATCGGCGAATCAGCGATGTCGATGTTGCCAGCGGTCAGGCGTGCGGCCAGATCGTTGGTCACCCAGTTGGCGGTCAGCTTGGCGTCGCGGCCTTTCGCCGCGGCCTCATAGAAGTCGGCGCGCGCCTGCTCGATGATCAGCACCCCTGCGTCATAGGCGGTAAGGCCATATTGCGTCTGCAGCCGCGCCTTCTTGGCATCGGGCAGTTCCGGCAGGGTCGCCTCGATGGCCTTCACCCACGCCGGATCCAGTTCCAGCGGCAGCAGGTCGGGATCGGGGAAGTAGCGATAGTCATGCGCCTCTTCCTTGGAGCGCATGGACCGCGTCTCCATCTTGCCCGGATCGAACAGGCGGGTCTCTTGGTCAATCTTGCCCCCGTCTTCGAGGATTTCAATCTGGCGACGGGCCTCGTACTCGATGGCCTGCTGGATATAGCGGTAGGAATTGACGTTCTTGATCTCGCAGCGGGTGCCCAGCTGGCCAAAGTCGCCGCTCTCGCGGAACCGCTCATAGGCGCCGGGGCGGCAGACCGAGACGTTGACGTCAGCGCGCAGGTTGCCCTTCTCCATGTCGCCGTCGCAGGTGCCCAGATAGATCAGGATGGTACGCACCTTCTTCACATAGGCCGCAGCCTCCTCCGGCGAGCGCATGTCCGGCTTCGAAACGATCTCCATCAGCGCTGTGCCCGAGCGGTTCAGGTCGACGTAGGTGTAGTTGGGGTCCTGGTCATGCAGGCTCTTGCCCGCGTCCTGCTCCAGATGCAGCCGCTCGATGCGCACGGTGAAGGTCGAGCCGTCGTCGCGCTCAACAATCACCTCGCCCTCGCCGACGATGGGGTCCTTGAACTGGCTGATCTGATAGCCCTGCGGCAGATCGGGGTAGAAATAGTTCTTCCGGTCGAACCGTGACCAGTGATTGATCTGCGCCTTGAGGCCGAGGCCGGTCTTCACCGCCTGCTCCACGCAGTGACGGTTGATGACCGGCAACATGCCGGGCATGGCGGCGTCCACCAGGCTGACCTGGGCGTTGGGCGCTGCGCCTGCGCCGACCGCTGCGCCGGAGAACAGTTTGGCGTGGGAGGCGACCTGGGCATGGATTTCCAGCCCGAGGACAATTTCCCAAGGGCCGGTCCGACCCTGGATGAGCTTGGCGGGGGTGACGTCGTTCATGCGCGGTTCAGTAGCGCGCCGCGAAAGAAACCGGAAGCGCGGCAACATACGCTCTTGCACAATTGCCTTGAAATGGACTCAAGGTTCGCCCACGTCTTAACGGCGTTCAGAATGGGGAAAAGGAACAAACCCAAATGAAGTATCTCGCTCTCGTCGCCGCGCTCGCGGTGGCTTCAATGGCCGCTCCGGCGATGGCCCAGACCGCTCCTGCCGCCGCTCCGGCTGCGGGTGCCTTGTCGGTCGAAACCACTCCGATCGGTGACATCATCAAGAACGAGGCCGCCAAGGCCGCGCTCGAGAAGATGCTGCCGGAAATCACCCAGTTCTACGACCAGATCGCCACCATGACTCTGGCCCAGGTTGCGCCCATGAGCCAGGGCGCCATCGACGACGCCAAGCTGAAGTCGCTTCAGGCCGAGTTCGACAAAATCAAATAAGATCGAGGGCGGTCGCTGTGCCTTAAGGGGCAGCGGCCGCTGTCGTCTGGACCGGCGATTCGGCCAGAAGCGGGGTCAGGATGGCCTCGAGAGACCGCGCATCGAATGCGCCCGCTTTGGCGTAGCGGACCACACCCGCCTTATCGATCACATAGTTTGTCGGCACGGCACCGCTGATTGTACCATAGCGTCCGCCCTTGATCTTCTGGATCAGCGGAAACGCCAGCGTATCACCCAGGAACTTCAGACGGCTGTACGGCACTGTATTGTCGATCGTGACCGCATAGATCGCCAGCGGTGCGCCGCGATGGCGACGCATATACCGGTCCATTTCCGGCATCTCGAGCCGGCAAGGTGCGCACCAGGTCGCCCAGTAGTTCAGAAGCACAACCTTGCCACGCAGGGATTCCAGGGTGATCTCCTGGCCCTCGTAGGTGGTGAGGGTAAACTCGGGCGCAGGTTTTCCGACCTTGGCGGCGAACGCCGGCGCGGCGGACAACAGGATGGCGAGCGTGACGGCCAGGCGCTTGAACATTGACGTCCCTCTGACCTCAAGCTGATGCCTGTGAAGATCGGCGTCAACCCTGACGGGTTGCAGGCGCCGTCACCACCATTTCGTCGGCTTTGCCCGGAAATCCGCAGCCTTCTCGATCGCTGATCCCAGGGCGAACAGCGTACCCTCATCCAGATTGCGGCCGATCAGTTGCAGGCCCAGGGGCAGCCCCTGCGCATCCAACCCGGCAGGCACGCTCATCCCCGGCAGCCCGGCCAGATTCACCGTCACCGTGAAGATGTCGTTGAGGTACATGGCCACCGGATCGTCCGACTTTTCCCCCAGCGCAAACGCCGCCGAAGGCGCGGTGGGGGTCAGCAGGGCGTCACAGGTCAGCCAGGCCTGGTCAAAGTCGTCGGCGATGCGGCGGCGAACCTTCAGCGCCTTCAGGTAATAGGCGTCGTAATAGCCGGCCGAGAGCACATAGGTGCCGATCAGGATGCGGCGCTTGACCTCTTCACCGAACCCCTTGGCGCGGGTGTTTTCGTAGGTCTCGGTCAGATTGCCGCCCTCGACGCGCAGGCCGTAGCGCATGCCATCATAGCGGGCGAGGTTCGACGAAGCCTCTGCCGGGGCGATGATGTAGTAGGCCGGCAAGGCGTATTTGGTGTGCGGGAGCGACACCTCGACAATCTCGCAGCCGGCATCCTTCAGCCAGGCGATCCCCTGTTCCCAGAGCGCGTCGATCTCCGGCGGCATGCCGTCAACGCGGTACTCTTTGGGAATGCCGATCCGAAGGCCCTTGACGGACTTTCCGCAGAAGCTGGCAAAATCCGGGACCTCCGCATCGATGCTGGTGGAATCCTTCGCATCATGACCGGCCATCGAGCGCAGCAGGATCGCCGTATCCTCGACCGTTCGCGCCATCGGCCCGGCCTGGTCCAGCGACGAGGCAAACGCCACGATGCCCCACCGCGAGCAGCGCCCGTAGGTCGGCTTGACCCCGACGGTGCCGGTGAACGCCGCCGGCTGGCGGATCGAGCCGCCGGTATCCGTCGCGGTGGCACCCAGGCACAGCTCCGCGGCGACCGCCGAGGCCGATCCGCCGGACGAGCCGCCCGGGGTGAGTTGGGCGTTGCCGCCCTGCGTACGCCAGGGATTGACCACCGGTCCCCAGGCCGAGGTCTCGTTGGATGAGCCCATGGCGAACTCATCCATATTGAGCTTGCCCAGCATCACCGCGCCGTCGCGCCACAGATTGGCAGTGACGGTCGACTCATAAGTCGGCTTGAAGCCCCGCAGGATCATCGACCCCGCAGTCGACTCGACGCCTTCGGTGCAGAACAGGTCCTTGATGCCCAGCGGCGCGCCATCCAGCGGACCGGCGTCTCCGCTGGCGCGACGGGCGTCCGAGGCCCGGGCCATCTCCAGCGCCTTGTCCGGCGTCTGGATCACAAAGGCATTCAGCGGCGTCGATGCCTCGACCGCAGCGATGTGGTCGCGGGTGATCTCTTCCGACGAGAAGGTCTTGTTCGCCAGCCCATCGAGGGCGGCCTTGAGCGTCAGCCCTGTCAAACCAGCCATTACTCGACCACCTTCGGCACGACGAAGAAGCCCTTGTCGGTTTTGGGCGCATTGCTGAGAACCCGGGCCGGATCGCCGCCCTCGGTGACCACGTCATCGCGCAGCGGCAGCTTCATGGCCACCGACGTGGTCATGGGCTCGACGCCGTCGGTATCGACCTCAGCCAACTGCTCGATCCAGTCGAGGATGCCCGACAATTCACGGGCCAACGGCTCAAGCCGGTCTTCAGGCTCGGCGATTCGCGCCAGCCTCGCGACCTTGCGAACGGTCGCGGCGTCGATGGCCATGGGGCCCTCCAGGATTACGAGCGCGTGGGTTAGCCGCGCAGGGGACCCTTTTGCAAGCGGGGAGACGATCAGACGGCACGTCGAGCTGTCGATTCGATGCTAGACATCCGCAATGCCCGTTGTGGACCTGCTCGCCCTGCCCTCGCTCCTGCCGCACCAGGCACCCGTCATCGGGCTGGACCTGGGCGAAAAGACCATCGGCGTCGCCGTTTCGGATGCGACCCGGGGTATCGCCAGCCCACTGGAGACCATCCGCAGGACCAAGTTCACCGCCGACATCACCCGGATGTTCGAGCTGATGGACAGCCGTGGTGCCGTCGGCATCGTCATCGGCCTCCCGATCAACATGGACGGGACCGAGGGTCCCCGGTGCCAATCCAGCCGCGCATTTGCCCGCAATGTCCTGCGCGTGAAGGATCTGCCCATCGCGTTCTGGGACGAGCGGATGAGCTCAATGGCCATCAACCGCATGCTGATCGACGAGGCCGACATCAGCCGCGCCCGCCGCGCCGAGGTCGTGGACAGGGCTGCCGCCGGCTGGATCCTGCAGGGCGCGCTGGACCGCCTGAAGAACCTTTAGAGGCCACTGGGGCAAAGCGGCGCTTGGCTTGGGCGGCGGCGTCACCTAAGACCGCGCTTTAATGACTATGACCCCACCCGGTCTGAACGAGGTCCTGCAGCGGACCTTTTCGTTTCCGAAGAAGCATTTCCTGTCGGCCACCGACCTCAACGAGGTCGAGGTGGCGAACCTGCTGGATCTGGCTGACGGCTTCGTCAGCCTCAATCGCCAGACCGCCAAGAAGCTGGACCTGCTCAAGGGCAGGACGCTGATGAACCTGTTCTTCGAGAATTCAACGCGCACACAGAGCTCATTCGAACTGGCCGGCAAGCGGCTGGGTGCCGATGTCGTGAATATGAGCCCACGATCCTCGGCCATGTCCAAGGGCGAGACGCTGATCGATACGGCGGTGACGCTGAACGCCATGCAGCCGGACTTGCTGGTGGTGCGTCATGCTTCCTCCGGGGCCGCCAGCCTGCTGTCGCAAAAGGTGGGATGTTCGGTGGTCAACGCCGGTGATGGCCAGCATGAGCATCCGACGCAGGCCCTGCTGGACGCGCTGTCGATGCGCCGGGCCTTTGGTTACATCGCCGGTCTCAAGATCGCCATCTGCGGCGACGTGCTGCATAGCCGCGTGGCGCGATCCAACATCGCCATGTTGCAGATGCTGGGGGCGAATGTGCGGCTGGTCGGGCCGCCGACCCTGATCCCGGTCGCCGCCGAGCGTTGGAACGTCGAGGTCTTCCACGACATGCGCGAAGGCATCGCCGGTTGCGACGTGGTGATGATGCTGCGCCTGCAACTGGAGCGCATGGACGGGGTGATGGCCCCCTCGCAGCGGGAGTATTTCCGGTTCTATGGGCTGGATCGCGAGAAGCTGGCCCTGGCGGCACCGCACGTCCGCGTGATGCATCCCGGTCCGATGAACCGGGGCGTGGAGATCGATTCGGAAGTCGCTGATGATCTGACGGTCAGCCTGATCCAGGATCAGGTGGAGATGGGCGTGGCGGCCCGGATGGCGGTGCTGACCTCGTTGGCCGCGCGGCTGGACAACGATCGATGAGGACGTCGACGCCGCTGTCTCCTTTCGACGCTTGCCCGTGCCGCCGTTCCTCTCCCCCCCCGTGGGGGGAGGGGGACCGCGCAGCGGGGGGGGGAGGGGGAATCGATCAGCGGAGCCCTATCCGGCGAGCCCCCTCCACCAGACTGCGTCTGGGCCCCCTCCCCCGACGGGGG
>JANNFM010000640.1:0-2077 GCA_031379795.1 Alphaproteobacteria bacterium | reverse complement strand
GACCTCGTCGATCAGATACGCCGGCGGGCGGTACTCGGAGAGCTGGATCGGTTGGGCTGTGTCTGTGCGCATGGGGCTATCTACGCGGGCGAGTGCGGCGGTGCCAAGGCCGATCCGGGCAGGCTCTCAACTCCCGTTACCCCGGCGCAGTTGCTCAATCCGCGCGACGAAGGGCAACAACGACGGCTGGAACCAGATCGTCCGCCAAGTAGAAACCCAAATTATGAAGCTGGTCCATGATCACTTGAAAATCGTTAGAGCTGACGGACGCGGTTTCGCTCAGCTGGGCCAGATCACTGATCTGGTTCGCCAGCGCGATGATGGCGCTTTGCCGTGCCGCACTTTGGTCAGGGCTGGGCCTTGCTGACGAGTCCGATGATGACACCGTTGAGTGGGCGCGCGTGAACGCTGCGACCGCCCGCAGAGCGTCCGCCAGCGCAACAAATAGCGAGTAGCTGGTGCTGCGGCCACCTGCGGCATCCTTGAAGAGAATTTTCCGCCATACGAGATCGTCGATGTCGCGTAGCGCGGTATCGGTCGATGTCTTTGTCAGCGTGGCCCATTTGGACGTCGTCATCTTGCCTTCGAAGCCCTCCAGAAGGCGGTTGATGACAGTCGTCTGTCGCGCGTTGAGAGGCTGGCCGCCCAGCGTTTCCCAGAAGCGCGCCTTTCGCAGGACATTGGCTATAATGGCCTCAGCACCATCGAAGGCACGGTCCAGGAAGGCCAGGAACCATTGAAGCCACACAGTGATATCGAGACCTCCCTTCTGGGTCGCCTCCAGGATGTCGTAGTAGGTGCCCCGCTCGATGCGGATCTGGCCCGACATGCTGTAAAATCGCTGGGGACTGTTCTCGGAGCGGGCGAGCGCCAGGTCGGCGATAGCGCGCGCGATCCGGCCGTTGCCGTCATCGAACGGGTGAATGGTGACGAACCACAGATGCGCGACGGCTGCCTTCAGGATCGGGTCGATGGGCGCGTCGCCGCCAAACCAATCGAGGAAGGCTTGTATCTCTCCAGTGAGGTGGTCTGTGGCTGGCGCTTCATAGTGAACGCGCTCCCGGCCTATCGGTCCTGAAACGACTTGCATGGGACCCGAGGTGGCGTCGCGCCAGCCGCCGACGGTGATCTTGGACATGCCGCTGCGCCCGGTCGGAAACAGGGCCGCGTGCCAAGCGAAGATCCGCTCTTGGGTGAGCGGCATCTGATAACCTTGGGTGGCGTCGAGCATCATTTCGACGACACCTTCGACGTTGCGGTCTGCCGGCGCGAGCGCGCCAATATCGATGCCAAGCCGACGAGCTATAGAGGAACGAACCTGCTCCTTGTCGAGGCGTTCGCCTTCGATGTCACTGGACTTGAGAACATCCTCGGTGAGCGTTTCGAGTGCCGCCTCGGCGCGCCGCTGGAAGCCGACGGCCTCCATGCGGCCGAGCAGCTTGCCTTGCCGCAAACGCACGGCAGCGAGCTGCTCTTGCAGCTGGTCTGTGTCCCACGTCAGCGTGGGCCAGCCGATCAGTTCATGGATATATGTCGCCATAATCACCGCTTCTAACGCGGCGATTATGGCGATTATTCACCGCAAAAGCAAGCGTAATTGCCGCATTCAATGCGGCGATTAGGCCTTGCATTCGTTGCATTCAAGACGAGGTCGGGGCCCCTGATATGGAATCAACTCTGCCCTTCGCCATCCAACGAGGGCGTCCGCTCTGTACGCTGACGCGAGGTCACACTTTTCTCCAGCCCAATCCGGCGCGATGGTGGGGCTGGAAACGCAAGTGCGGCCCGACCGCCCAAGAGGTCCCCATGAATTTCGATTTCTCTGATGACCAGAAATTTCTCAAGACCGAGGCGCGGAAGTTTCTCGACGCCAACTGCTCCACCGCCAAGGTGCGCAAGGTGCTGGACGACGAGAAGGTCGCATATGACGCCGCTCTCTGGAGAGCCGTCGCCGGCCAGGGTTGGCTGGGCGCTGCGATCCCCGAGGAGCACGGCGGGCTGGGTCTGGGGCATCTGGAACTCTGCGTGATCGCTGAGGAACTGGGGCGCGTCGTGGCGCCGATCCCGTTCGCCTCGA
>JANNFM010000635.1:0-1964 GCA_031379795.1 Alphaproteobacteria bacterium | reverse complement strand
AGGGTTGGGGCGGCAGGCGGTCGAGCACGCCCTCCGCGGCCACGGCCATCAGGAGCGTGAAGGCCATCGCCATCAGGATCAGGACAAAGGACACGCGGGGGATCATGCGCGCTCACTCGGCGGGGTCGGGACGCGTAGACTACGCGTGTAATTCGACGTTGCCAATGGGGTGGCTGTGGCGGGGGGTCGGTCGGAGGAGCCTGTGGCTTGCCCTCTCCACCCCCCCCCTCTTCCGCCGCCGCACGCCAGGGGTTCACGCCGCGGCCTGCGCCTGTCACCTTTGCTGAAAACAGGGGAGAACGGGCGTGGCGGAAGCGAAACAGGGCGTATGTCTGGTGGTGGGCGCGGGTGCGGGCGTCGGCGGGGCGATCGCCAGGGCGTTTGCGGCGGATGGACTGACCGTCTGCATGACGCGGCGCGAGCGGAACCTGCCGCAGCTTGAAATCCTGGCGCAGGAGATCCGCGACGCGGGCGGGGCGGCCCACGCCTTTGGCGCCGACGCGCGCAACGAGGACGAGATGATCGCCCTGTTCGACAGGATCGAGGCCGAGGTCGGGCCGCTGGAGGTGGTGGTCTTCAACATCGGGGCGAATGTGCAGTTTGGCGTGCGCGAGACGACGGCGCGGGTGTTTCAGAAGGTCTGGGAGATGGCCGCCTTCGCCGGGTTTCTGGCGGGGCGCGAGGCGGCGCGGGTGATGCTGCCGCGCGGCCGTGGCACCATCCTGTTCACCGGCGCCAGCTCGTCGGTGCGCGGGGAAAAGAACCTCACCGCCTTCACCTCGGCCAAGCATGCGCTGCGCGCGGTGGCGTCCAGCATGTCGCGCGAGCTGGGGCCGCAGGGGATCCACGTGGCCCATGTGGTGGTCGACGGGGTGATCGACGGCAACTTCATCCGCGAGCGGCGCGACGACGTGGACGCCCTGTTGGCCGAAGACAAGGTGATGAAGCCCGACGACCTGGCCGCCAACTATGTGTGGCTGCACCGCCAGCCGCGCAGCGCCTGGGCGTTCGAGGTGGACATCCGCCCGTGGGCGCAGCGCTGGTGGGCGATCGGGTTCTGAGCCGGGCCGGGAGCGAGGGGGGACAGTAAGGGGGCTCGGCGCTTGGGGCTTGCCCTCTCCACCCCCCGCTCTTCGGCGGGCGGTCCCCCTCTCCCGCCATGCGGGAAAGGAAGCTACCGCAGCGCCGCGTTGATCTTCGCCAGCGCCGCCGAGCCCGGGACCAGTTCGGCTTCGTTCAGCTCGTTCAGGGGCGTGTCGATGGTGTTTACCGCGTCGTGCAGGTCGCCGGCCGCCGGGTCGACGTAGAGCAGGCCGGTGACGACCTGTCCCCTCGCCTGCCGGGCCTGGAGGTAGCCGAGCGCCTGGGCGCGGTTGTTGGGATTGTAGAGTTCGGCCAGCTTGTGCAGCGACAGCACTGAGCCGTCGTGCTGCTGGACGCGCACGGTCTCGCCCTGTTTGTAGTCGACCTTGATCTCATCGCGGGGGCTGATGACGTCCAGGCGGTTCACGGCCTCATTGTGCTCGCGCACATAGTCGAAGCTCTTGGTCGAGCCGTTGTGGTTGTTGAACTGCACGCAGGGGCTGATGCAGTCGATGAAGGCTGCGCCCTTGTGCGCCAGGCCGGCCTTGATCAGCGGGGTCAGCTGGTCCTTGTCGCCGGAGAATGAGCGGCCGACGAAGGTGGCGCCCATCTGCAGGGCGAGGCTGACCATGTCGATGCCGGCGTCGGTGTTGACCACGCCCTTCTTCGATTTAGAGCCCCGGTCCGACGTTGCGGAAAATTGCCCCTTGGTGAGGCCGTAAACGCCATTGTTCTCGACGATATAGAGCATGTTGACGCCGCGCCGGATGGCGTGGGCGAACTGGCCAAGGCCGATGGAGGCTGAGTCGCCATCGCCGGAGACGCCGAGATAGATCAGGTCGCGGTTGGCCAGATTGGCGCCGGTCAGCACCGAGGGCATG
>JANNFM010000629.1:0-2145 GCA_031379795.1 Alphaproteobacteria bacterium | reverse complement strand
TGAAGGGCGAGAATCTTGGGAAGCAGTTGGTCAAGCTGGCTTGAACAGGATTAACCCTGTATCGCTGACAGACACAATCGAGTCCCCGGTCATGGCCCAATGACGCATGTTTTGGAGAATTAGAACGAACGAACCAGCGCGGGGTCGGATAGGGATATGGCAACTCCACCCGACATGCCCGCGGCACACGCCCCGCCCGTAAATCCGTTCGATTCAGAGTTGGCCGTCCGGCACTCGCAATACTTCTACACCAAGGACGGCCTCCCCGTGTCCCGGGGCGGTCCGGCCGACCCACCGGACCTGTTCGCGTCGGCGGCCGTGGCCGCCTTCCGTGGGTTCGTGCAGAACCCGCAATTCTCTTGCGTCGGGGCGAAGAGCGCCGTCGCCCAGGAGTCTGCCCGGTTGGGGGTCTACGACCACCTCGGCTCGGCAGAGGCGACGGCCGGCCTGGCCCGCGACTTGTGGACGTTCACCCACGACCCGGACACCGACTCGGACAATGACTACGTCACCTTCGTCGCCCTGTTCAAAGGGCCGACCGAACTGGACGAGGCCGGGTTCGAAGACCACCTGTGGGAGCAACTCCGTCAGCTCAACCGCCTTGACGCCCCGCTGCACGCCTGGGACCCGACCGTCAGCCCGGACCCGGACGACCCGCACTTCGGGTTCAGCTTCGCCAGCACTGCGTTCTTCGTCGTCGGCCTGCACCCCCACAGCTCGCGTGAGGCGCGCCGCTTCCCCTGGCCGCTGTTGGTGTTCAACCCGCACGCCCAGTTCGTGCGCCTGCGGGAGGCCGGGCGCTGGGCGCGAATGCAGGAAGTCATCCGCGCGCGCGAGCTGGCGCTGCAGGGGTCACTGAACCCGAACCTGGCCGATCACGGTAATGAGACCGAGGCGCGCCAGTACTCCGGCAGGCCGGTGGAGCCGGACTGGGAACCGCCGTTCGAGGCTGAACAGCCCGGTCCCACGGCCGACGGTTGTCCGTTCGCCCGCCCTCGCCCGGCCGACGAGCGATGACGCCGACCGCAGGCGTCCACCGCCTCGCCCCCCAGACGGGGACCGGATTCCTCCTACCCCGCGGCTGCCGCCTGCGGGTGACCGATCCGCTCGGCGAGCAGGTGGCCGACCTCACCGCGTTCGCCGCCGACGAGCCGAAAGAGTGGCTCTCGTCCGGCCGGTCCATCGACTACGCGAACACCATCTACCTGACCGCCGGACACGTCCTGTATTCCAACCGCAGCCGGCCGATGCTGGTGGTGGAATCCGACACTGTCGGCCGCCACGACTTCCTGCTAACCCCGTGCAGCCCGGAGACGTTCGAGATCCTCTACCAGCACCAGGGGCACCACCCGAGTTGTTTCGCCAACCTGGTCGGCGGACTGGCCCCATTCGGCATCCCGCCGGACGCCATCCCGACTACCTTCAACATCTTCATGAACGTGGTGGTCGCGGCAGACGGAACGCTGTCCATTGGCCCGCCCCGGTCGAAGGCGGGCGACAGCCTTGTGCTGCGCGCGGAGATGGACCTGGTCGTCGGATTGACGGCGTGCTCGGCCGAGAAGAGCAACAACTACGCGTTCAAGCCGATCGACTACGAGGTGCTGCCGCCGGCCTGATCCATCGGCTGACTGGAAGCAGCGTTACCGTCGGCTCGCGGTGTGTCCGCCGCGGAACGTGACCAGGGTCGTTACTGGCGGCTGGAGCGCTACCGTACATACGCCTCTTCGGCCTTTGGTTAATATCTGATGAGCTTGGGCGAACATTTGCGCGCCAGGGTTCGGCTTCGCAGCAACTGTATGAGGCGCGTCCATAATCCGGAGACGACTATGAAAGTGAATGCAAGAAATGCGCTTGTTCCTTTTTTCAGCACAGCAGCCTTAATCTTGATCACAGGCGCGGCTTGTCTGGTCATTTCCCGACCTGTCGAAGCAACGCCTCAATTTACATCTGAAACCGGGAAGGTTTGCGGGCAATGCCACGAGAGTGCAAGCGGCGGCGGCAAACTCACGCCGTTTGGGCAAGCGTTCAAGGCAAATGGGAACAAAGTGCCTTGACCCCTCGTTAGTGGGACTTGCCGCTCAAATATTGCCGCGGCCTTTCGGTTTTCCGCATCAATTGCGAACGGAGGGAAACGCCGCAAGCAAG
>JANNFM010000610.1:0-8810 GCA_031379795.1 Alphaproteobacteria bacterium | reverse complement strand
CGAAGCGGTGATGACCGTCGCCGCCTGATCCCGGCGACCTTCAATTTCTGAGACGCCCGCCCCACCCGGCGGGCGTGTTCGTTTTGGCGCGACGCGGTCTACCCTGATCCCCTGAGTGGGTTTTGGGGAGGCCGACATGGGTCGCTATTTCGCACTGCTGCTTGCCTTGATCGTCGGATCCTGGATCGCGTTTGCAGATCAGCAGCTGCCGGAGCCGACCCCGGTCAGCGCGTCGGCGACCAGCTTCTCCGGCGACCGTGCCTTTGCCGACGTCAATCTGCTGGCCCAAGCGCCGCATCCCATCGGCTCGGACCAGAATCTCAGGGTCCGCGATGCCCTGATCGGTCGGATGACCGAGTTGGGCCTGTCACCGCAGATCCGGCCAGGCGTCGGCGTCCAGCCTTCACGGTATGCCTCCGACCGACTGTCGGCAGGCTATGTCGAAAACGTTGTCGGCATCCTGCCCGGCAAAGATCGGAGCCTGGCCGCCGTGGCCCTGATGGCCCACTACGACAGCGTCAAGGCCTCGCCGGGCGCCGCCGACGACATCATGGGCGTGGCCGCTATCCTGGAAACCGTCCGCGCCATCAAGGCGCGCGGAACCCCGGCCCGAGACGTGATGGTGGTAATCACAGACGGTGAGGAAGCCGGGCTGCTGGGCGCCAACCATTTCTTCCGACGTGATCCGCTGGCGAAACGGATCGGCCTGACCCTGAACGTCGAGGCCCGCGGAGGCGGCGGCCGCGTACAGATGTTCCAGACCAGTCCGCAGAACGGCGAGATCATCGACCTCTATCAGCGGACGGCGACGCGACCGGCCTCGTCGTCGCTGGCGGTACTGATCTACGAGAAAATGCCCAACGACACCGACCTGACAGAGACGCTTCGGGCGGGCATTCCCGGCATGAACTACGCGATCATCGGCTCCCAGTTCGACTACCACAGCCCGACATCGACGCCGGTCAATCTGCAGCGCGGGTCGCTTCAGGACATGGGCGTCCAGGTGCTGGCCACGGCGGGTGAAGCCGCCTTCGCGCCGCAACTTCCGGGCAAGGCGCCGTCGGTCGTCTATTCCAACCTGTTTGGAGATACATTGATCGCCTATCCGATCTGGTTCGGCTGGGTGCTGATTGGCGCCGTCGTCGTGCTGTTGGCCTTCGCCGTTCGATGGGCGCGACACGATGGCGCGTTCCCCCCGTCGGACATCGTGCGCGGCATGGGCGGATTGCTGTTCGGCGGCCTGACGACGGTGGCTGTGCTGCAGTTTGCGAGACTGCTCACCGGCGCCGAATTCGGTTACATGGAACAGCGCTTCCTGCTGGCCCAGGTCGACCGTTGGGAATGGGCGATCATGCTGCTGTCGCTGGGTGTGATCATGCTGTCGGCGGGCGATATGGCTCGCGGTCGACGCTGGATGGCCGCGATTCCGGTGGCGGCAGGACTTGGATGTTCCGCCTTCGGTGGCTTTGAAATCACCGGCGCCGTGACAGGACTTCTGGCCGGCGTCATCGGCGTCCTGATCTATGACCGACCGACCACCCGCAAGGGCGCCTGGGGCGGCGCGCTGTTGCTGGGTCTTATCCTCGCCATCGCCGCGCAGATCGCCGCACCAGGCGCAGCCTATGTGGTGGTCTGGCCGCTGCTGATGGCGTCCATCGGCGCGGCGGCCACGGCGCTGAGCGCCAAGCGTGGCATCCTGTCGCTGATCCTGCTGGCGGTGCTGGCGGCGGTGGCGCTGGGATGGCAGGGCGGCATCTCGCACTTTGCCTTCCTGGGCATGGACATGATGGCGCTGTTCTCGCTGCAGATGATCACCGCGGGTCTGGTGATCTGGCCACTGGCGCAGCCGGACAAGGGTGCGCGCAAGGGACTGGTCGTGGGCTCGACCCTGCTGATCGGCGGCCTAGCCATCACGATGTTTGTGCGCTCGGATGATCCCTGGAGCCCTCGGTACCCTCAGGTGACCTACGTCGGCTACCAGATGGATCAGGACACCGGCCGCGCCTGGCGCTTCAGTCCCGTATTTGATCACAGCAGTTGGACCGACACTGTGCTGCGCGGTGGTGGTGGCGCGATCACCCGACACGCCCACTGGTCCTGGCCACATCCGATGCATGCGGCGCCCGCCCTGGCTGTCACGGAAACGCCTCCCGACATCTCGGTCCAACAGGCGGCGGACGGAACCCTGAACCTGTCGGCAGCGGCGCCGCCCGGCGCCTCGACCCTGTCACTGCGGGTCAGGTCATCCACGCCGGGGCGGCTAAGCGCGGTGAATGGCGTCGCCACGGAAACACCCCTGCCGCCCGGCCAATGGGTACAGATTTCCTGGGCGACGGCGCGCTATCCCCTGAACCTGGCGATCCGTCCGAATGGTCAGGGTCAGCTGGATGTACGGTACGTCGTGACACTGGACCGCTGGCCTAGCGGGGTGGCCGGCCTGCCGCCGAGACCCGCGGACCTGATGGTCTGGAGCGATTCAGACTCGACCTTCCTGGTCGGGACCCGCGCGTTCACCTGGTGAACCCAACGCAAGCTGCTAACGGAGCCGCCATGAGCGACGTCACCCTTTACCACAACCCGGCGTGCGGAACCTCGCGCAACACCCTGGCGCTGTTACGCGAAAAGGGCGTCGAGCCCACGGTGGTTGAATACCTTAAGGTCGGCTGGACCCAGGAACTGCTGCAGAGCCTGCTGAAGCAGATGAACGCCCCGGCGCACGATATCCTGCGCGTGCGCGGCACAAATGCCGAGGCGCTGGGCCTGACCGATCCCGCCGCCACCGAGGCCGCCATTGTCGAGGCAATGGTCCGCGAGCCGATCCTGGTGAACCGCCCTATCGTCGTGACGGCCAAGGGCGCCAGGCTCTGTCGCCCGGCCGAGCAGGCTCTGGACCTGCTGTAGACGACCGTGAGCGCCCCGCCCACACCACGCGAACGCGCGGGCCAGATCATTCGGGACCAGGTCGCCGCCTGGGACGGCGTGCCCACCATGGACCAGTTGACCTCGGTCCTGAGGATTGCGGCCATGTGGCGCTCAAACGCCCTGGCCCTTACCTTTATGGCTCGCTCGGGAAAGGTGGTGGCCGGTGGGCCTTTTGCCGGCATGGCCTACGTCAGTGCGGCCACCGAGGGGGCCCTGATCGCCCGGCTGCTCGGCGTCTATGAGTCCGAACTTCATCCGCACTTCGAGGCCTTTATTGCCGAGGGCCTCGACTGCGTCATCGATGCGGGTTGCGCCGAGGGCTACTACGCCGTGGGCCTGGCGCGCCGGATGCCGGACACTATGGTCTACGCCTTCGACATCCTGGAGGTCGCGCGAACCACTTGCGCAGGCATGGCCGCTGACAATGGCGTCGCCGAACGGGTGATCGTCGGCGGCGAGTTTCAGCCTGAGGACTTCCAGCGCTTCGCCGGCCAACGCGCGCTGGTGCTGGTGGACGCCGAGGGGGCGGAGGTCGACATCCTCGACCCGGTGCGCGGCCCGGCGCTGGCGGGCATGAATATCATCGTCGAGACACACGATCTGTATCGCGCTGGCGCACTGGCCACTCTGATGGAACGGTTCTCGGCCACCCACGACATTCAGCGGGTCGATCAGAATTTCAAATCCTATGACCAACCGGCGTGGACCAAGGACCTCAACCACCTCGACCAGCTTCTGACGGTCTGGGAATGGCGGCAACGACCGACACCCTGGCTGGTGATGCGGCCGAAAGGCAGATAGCAAAACGCCCGGCGCAGAGCCGGGCGTTCCGGTCCCAATCTGTGGACAGATTACTGGAAGACGATCACCGAACGCGCGACCGCTCCGGTCTTCATTTCCTCGAAGGCCTCGTTCACCTGGTCCAAGCGGATGCGGCGGCTGATCATGTCGTCCAGGTGCAGCTTGCCGGCCATGTAGGCATCGACCAGCCGGGGCATATCGACCGGGAAACGGTTCGAGCCCATCAGCGAGCCCTGGATCCGCTTTTCGCCAAGGAACGCGGCACCCATCAGGCTGATCATCTGGCCCACCGGGATCATGCCGATGATGTTGGCGGTGCCGCCGCGACGCAGCATGTTGAACGATTGCTCGGCGGTGACCGACAGGCCGATGGCCTCGAACGAATGCTGCACGCCGCCGCTGGTCAGTTCCATGACCTCTTTCACCGCGTCGGCGCCGCCCATCACGAAGTCCGTGGCGCCCATGGCCTTGGCCAGGTTTGCCTTCCCCGGTGACATGTCGATGGCGATAATGCGTCCAGCGCCGGCCATCGCCGCGCCGTTGATGGCCGCAAGGCCGACGCCGCCGCAACCGATCACCGCCACGGTGTCGCCCGGGCGGACATTGGAGGTGTGGATCACGGCGCCGACGCCGGTCATCACGCCGCAGCCGATCAGGGCAGCGCGGTCCAGTGGCATGTCCTTGCGGACCGACACGCAGGCGTGCTCGTGGATCAGCATCTGCTCGGCGAAGGACGACAGGTTCAGGTACTGCAGCATCGGGCCGGTCGGCGTGGACAGGCGCGGCTCGTCTTCCTTGCCGCGCTTGGTGTCGGACGAGACGCACAGACTCATGCGTCCAGTCAGGCAGCTCTCGCAGTGGCCGCAGAAGGCCGACAGGCAGGTGATCACGTGATCGCCGACCTTCACGGTACGGACTTCCGACCCAATGGCCTCAACCACGCCCGCACTCTCATGGCCGAGAACGGCGGGAAGCGGGTGGGGATACTTCCCTTCGATGAAGTGCAGGTCCGAGTGGCAAACCCCGGCGGCGGCCGTTCGGATCAGCACTTCGTGCGGGCCGGGCTTGTTGATCTGCACATCTTCGATCTGCAGCGGCTTGCCGACTTCGCGCAGGACAGCAGCTTTCATGGCGTTTCCCCTTGGTGTTCGTGAGTTGTGGGGAATTCTTATCGCCGTTCAGATAGCGCTGGAAAGCCCTTATCGCCAAAACGGGTCGACATCCGCACGCGGCGCTTCCATCTAGGAGATATGGAACCCAGCCCTCTGACGAAGTCCGTCTCGGCCTTTGAGGTCTTTCGGGCGTTTCTGATGCAGGGCCTGACGGCGTTCGGCGGGCCCGCTGCGCACCTGGGCTACTTCCGTCGTGAATTCGTGGAAAAACGCGGTTGGCTCTCCGAGGCTCACTTTGCGGACCTGATCGCCCTGACTCACGTGCTGCCCGGCCCGGCGTCCAGCCAGATCGGCATGGCGATCGGCCTGCGCCAGGCGGGATTGGCCGGCGCCCTGGCGGCATTCGCCGGGTTCACCCTGCCGGCGGCGACCGCGATGATCGCGTTCGCCCTGTTCCTGCCAGAGATCACGCGGATCGTGGGCAGCGAGTGGCTGCATGGACTGATGGTCGCCGCCGCAGCCGTCGTCCTTCATGCGGTTGTCCAGATGGCCCGCACCCTGGCCGTAGGCCCCATTCGTGCAGGCCTGGCGATCGGGGCCGCGCTTGGATTGATCGTCGCACAGGGACCGACGGCCCAGATCAGCGTGCTGATCGCCGGCGGACTGGCCGGGCTTCTCTTGCTTCGCGACCGGACCGAGCCGACGCCGTCCGAGCCCGACGCATTGCCGATCGACCGGCGTAGCGGCGTCATCGCCCTGAGCCTCTTCGCGGTGTTGCTGGTTGGCCTGCCATTGCTGGCGAACCTGTTGTCCAATCCAGGGCTTGGACTGGCCAGCGTCTTCTATCGCATCGGATCTCTGGTGTTTGGCGGCGGCCATGTGGTCCTGCCCCTGGTGGAGCGCGAGGTCGTCGCACGCGGCTGGCTGGACCACGAAGCCTTCCTGTCCGGCTACGGCGTCGTCCAGGCCCTGCCCGGTCCGCTGTTCAGCTTTGCGGGCTTCGTCGGCGCAGCGCAGACCTATGGACCCCGGGGGATCATCGGCGGCCTGATCGCCCTGTTTGCGATCTTTCTACCCAGCCTGCTGCTGGTGGTGGGCGTGCTGCCGTTCTGGGAGCGTGTCAGGCGCCAGCCCTGGGCGATGGGACTGTCCGCAGGGCTGGGCGCGACAGTCGTCGGCGTTCTGGCGGCGACGCTCTGGGATCCGGTCCTGATGACGGCGGTGCGCCGCCCTGCCGACTGGGCCCTGGTCGCGGCGGCGTACGTCTTCCTGGCGGTGGCCAGGGCGCCGCCCTGGATGGTGGTGATCGGGTTTGCGACCGCGACAGCGGTGTTCCCTCGGTAGCTATGCTGAAATTGGCTTGGCGCCCCAGAGCCCGGGGAGCCTTGGCCAGCGAAACGTCCAGATCGGCACGCGCCGGGGAATACAGCTCTCGATGGCCGCGATCAGCACTTCAGCTGGACCGTCATTCAGGAAGTGATTGGCGCCTTCCGTGCGCACCACCCGGATGGGGCGATGGGTCACCGTCTCGGAGGCCATCCGTTCGGCAACCTCAAGCGGCGCAAAGTCGTCTTTGTCGCCGTGGATCATATGAATCGGGATGCGCAGGCGCGACAGAGCCTGTTCGGCATGCCGCAACTGGGGCTTCTGACCGCGGACCTCGATCACGGCGTTGCGCAGGTCGCGAGGGATCACTTTCAAGGTGCGCCCGCCGACATCCAGCAGCCAACGCGCGGTGGGGCCGGCCTCGCCGAAGAAACCGGACAGCAGCACCAGACCGGCCACCCTGCGCGGGTTCTGTTCGGCCATGATCGCGGCGATGGCCGCGCCGTAGCTCTGCCCGACCAGCAGCACCTTCTGGCCTGGAGCCGTCTTCAGCACCGGCGCCAACGCTTCGGCCTGAACGCGGATGTCGTCTACCGGATGCAGCGGTTCGGATGCGGCGTAGCCCGGTCGGTCGACGACGATCATCTCACGATCCTGCGGCAGTTCTGCCAGGGTCTCGGCCCAGTATTCTGCCCACGAGGGGGCCCCGGTGATCACCACGATCTTCCAGGGCGTCGGCCGGGCGCGCGGGGTCTCGATGGCCGAGATCCGCCAGCCGTGATGGCCGCCCGACAGGAAGCTGGTGCGGCGAACCACGCTCTCAGGATAGTCGGCCAGCGTGGGCGCGTGCTCGGCGCGACCGCGCGCGGCGGCATCGACGGCGGCCCAGCCCATCGCCAGCAATCCCTTGGGTCGTCTTCGCGCCACCCCAAACCTCCAGATACGCTCAGTCTGATCTGGAGACCCTAACGCACGGTTCAAGCCCCGGTTCGCTTAGGATTTTGTCATGGTTTCATTAGGTCGAGGACTGTGTCGCAAGCGCCTCACGCAGCGCGCGCTTCAGCACCTTTGCGGTCGGACCGGTAGGCAGCTCGGCCACGATCCTCACCTCATCCGAATCGACCCGCGCAAGCCGCTCCTAGTTGGCCCCGCCCACGGCGGATTTCGCCTGCGCTGCGCGCTTCTCTTCCTCGCGGGCCCCGGCGAGGATGCCGGTCAGGGCGTAGTTACCCTCGTGGCAGGCGTATTCCATCACCTCGCCTTTCAACGGATGCATCTCGTATTCGCCGCCCCAGGGCTTCTCCCACATCGAGGGATCGGACACGCTGAACTGGTAGCGGAGCCGGTCCTTGCCCACCCGCGTGAACCGTTCGGTGACCGTGAGGGTCTGCCAGGCGCCGTAGTAGGCCTGTGCCTTGGGGATGTTGGTGGTCTCCACGACGAGGGTGTCGCCGTCCCACCTGCCGATCGAGTCGCCGAACCAGGGGCGGATCCCGTCGGCACGGTGGACGCCGCCCAGCCTGACATGGCGCACGTCGTGGACCATCTCCACCACGATGGCGACCTCGGTCGGGCCCTGGATCAGCACATAGTTGTTGTTGTACCAGCCGTTGGGGAACATCGGCGGACCGCCATTGCGGCCGAAGGAGAGCACGCACCGTTCACCCAGCGCCCGGCCCTCCGGGTTGTCAAAGGAGCCGAAACGCCCCGCCGCCTCGCTGCCCTGGCCTTCGAAGATGTCGCTGGCGGCGGCCTGCCTCACCGCTTGCAGCCCGGCCACGACCGAGCCCGCGCCGGCGGGCAGGACTCGGGGCGGCTTGCCCTTCACGGGCGGGATCTGTCCGTCCTCGGTGGTGATCAGTGAGGTGCGCGGCTCGCCGCCGACCCGCATGACGCCGACGCCGTTGTCGATCCAGGTGCGGTCATAGGCACCGACATTATCCGAGGCGCCGCCGGCGCCGGCGTTCGCGTCGACCGGAGCCTTGCCCGCGGCGTCCTTGGCGGCGTTGGCACCTTCCAGCAGCCGCACCTCCTCAGGCGTCTGCACCCGACGGGTCCCGTAGAGCAGCGGTCGAATCTCGGGCGTCAGGGTGGCGTTCGACCAGTTGCCGGTCAGGTCCGGCTGACCGAACCCGTTGCGAGGCGCCTTATAGCCGGCCTCCGCGGCGAGGCCTGCCCCCGGCAGGCCACAGACAAGCGCGGCAAGTCCGCAGATCATCGCATGCTTCAAGGCGGCCTCCCTCGGCGTTTTCCCATGTGACAGCTATTCCTCTGCGTGCGTCAATCGCCGACAGGACTGGACCAGGACGGCGCAACCTGGCTACAGCGACTTCGACGCTGAAGGAGGCTAAGGGATCGAACCCCTGAAAGGCTATGACGCCCCATTCGCCCTGCGTGGCTGGCGCAACGCTGGCAAGCCTTCGGCGCCCGAGGAACTCACCGGCCATGACCCCGCGGCGCTGCGGGCGCAGGCGACGGCGTTCATGGCTGCGGGCGGGCACAGCTACGTCGAGCTGGCCGCATGGAGCTTCGAACTCAACGACTGGGTGCGGATGGAAGCGTTCGAGGTGGCGTGACCCGCTAGTGGCCACCTTTGACCCAGGGAACGCCGCCTGCTCGGAGTTCTTCGGCGAGCGCAGCCTCGATTTC
>JANNFM010000609.1:0-2181 GCA_031379795.1 Alphaproteobacteria bacterium | reverse complement strand
GCGAGGTCGGGGCGATCCGACGGCGTCACGCGGCCCAGTTCGGGAGGCGCGCCAAGGGTGGCGAAGGCGGCTTCCACCGCCTCGCCCAGCGCCCGTTTCAGGTCGGTCATGGGTTGGGTGTGTTGCTCGCCTGGCCGACGTTCAGGCGGAAGCGTTTGCCCTCGCGATTGAAGGCGGCCATCTGCGGCGTTACGTCAAAACCGATCAGGACCTCGAAGTTGGACCCGGAGGTCGCCACCCCTGCGCGCGGGATAACGATCTGGTTGATGTTCTCGGTCAGATAGACCCGGTCCTGGCCCTCGGCAAAGGTCACCGGCAGCTCGAAATATTCCTTGGCGATCACGGTGCGATTGCGGTCGGTGACCGCCACCCAGTAGCGATAGGTCTTGTTGCGGCCCTGGGCCTGCGGGCCTTTGCCGAATTCGAACAGGAGTTCGACGGTCACCTTGATCGGCTCTTCGTCCTTGTAGGCGCAGCCGGCGGAAATGCCCTGGATCTCGCCTGACCAGCCCACGGCGGCCGAGGCTTCGCGGTTGTCCTTGAACTCGATGAACCGCGAGGCGTCATAGAGCGATTTCACGAAGGGGCAGGGACCGGCGTTGCGCAGGGCCTGCAGCGGCGCCTGGTTGTCGCCCCACTCCTCACGCTGTTTGCGCTTCTTGGAGGCTTCTTCCTGTTGTTTGCGCTGTTCGGCTTCAGGGTCGCGTCGCCCCTGCGCATAGGACAGGGTCGGAACCGCTGTGAGGGCCGCAAGCACGGCGGAAACGAGCAGGAGGTGACGGCGCATGGCAGGCGTCCAGACAGGTAAGGGCCGCGAGGACGTCGCGGATTCAAGGTCTAACTACAGCCTGACGATTGCGGCTGCAACGCGGCTGGCGGATGGGGCCTATGCACCTTAAGTTCCTGGGCATGACTCTTCGCCCTCCTATCACCGTCCTGCTGGCCAGTCCCCGGGGCTTCTGCGCCGGGGTGGACCGGGCCATCCAGATCGTGGAGCGGGCCATCGCGCGATATGGCGCGCCGGTCTATGTGCGCCACGAGATCGTCCACAACCGCCACGTGGTCGACCGGCTGAAGGCGCTGGGGGCGATCTTCGTCGAGGAACTGGACGAGTGCCCGACGGACCGACCAGTAGTGTTTTCCGCCCACGGCGTGCCGAAATCGGTGCCGGCCGAGGCGAAGGGCCGCAAGATGCTCTACCTGGACGCCACCTGTCCGCTGGTTTCCAAGGTCCACGTCGAGGCCGAGCGCCACCATGAGGCTGGCCGCGAGATCGTGCTGATCGGCCACGCCGGGCACCCCGAAGTGGTGGGCACCATGGGCCAGCTTCCGGACGGCGCCGTCCAGTTGATCGAGACGGTTGAGGATGTCGCCACCTACCAGCCCCGCGATCCGGCCAATGTGGCCTTCGTCACCCAGACCACCCTGTCGGTGGACGACACGGCGGCGATCGTGGCGGCTCTGCGCGCCCGGTTCCAGCAGATCGCCCAGCCGCACAAGGAAGACATCTGCTACGCCACGACCAACCGCCAGGAGGCGGTGAAGACCATCGCCGCCCGCGCCGACGTGCTGCTGGTGCTGGGCAGCGCCAACTCCTCCAACTCGGTCAGGCTGGCCGAGGTCGGGTTGCGGTCCGGAGCCCGGGCCCACCTGATCGACGACGCTCAAGGCCTGGACTTCGCCTGGCTGGACGGCGCCCGGGTGGTGGGCGTCACCGCCGGGGCCTCGGCGCCTGAGGTGCTGGTCCAGGGCCTGATCGACCGCCTCTCCGAACACTTCGATGTCAGCGTGGAAGAGATCGCCGCGGCGCGCGAAACCGTGGTGTTCAAGCTGCCGAAGGTGCTGGTGGACTGAGGCCGGGCGGTCGGGTGGCGTAAGGATTGGCCACGGAAAACACGGAAAACACGGACGTGCGCCGGGGAGGCGTGGACCGCTCCGGTTTTTGCCAGTGAGAAATCCACCCATGCGGTGTCATCCACCCACAGTTTGTCATCCCGGTTTCGCCGTCAGGCGAAGACCGGGACCCATAAGCTCCGGGTTTGGTGAGGTGGTACAGCGTCGCCGCTGCGACAGAGACTGCCGGCGTCGGCGTTTATGGGTCCCGGTCTTTCGCTGACGCGAAAACCGGGATGACAACGTGGGGGTGGGAGATGCGCCCCGCAGCGTCAACCGCTGCCGCGC
>JANNFM010000606.1:0-16326 GCA_031379795.1 Alphaproteobacteria bacterium | reverse complement strand
CAGGCGGCCGATGTGGTGGTGCACGATGGGCTGGTCTCGGACGAAATCCTGGCCATGGCACCGACGGTCGCGCGCAGGATTTCTGTGGCCAAGCGCAAATCCCGGCATTCCTACAGCCAGGACGAAATCAACCGCATGCTGGTGGCGTTCGCGCTTGAAGGGCTGAACGTGGTGCGGCTGAAGGGTGGCGATCCATTCATGTTCGGCCGTGGCGGAGAAGAGCTGGAAGCCTGCCGTGAGGCGGGCATCGAGACCCATGTGGTGCCGGGCGTGACGGCGGCCTTGGCCGCTAGCGCCGGGGCCGGAGCGCCTTTGACACATCGCGGGGTGGCTCAGGCGGTGACCTTTGTGACCGGGCATGCGGCAAAGGGCGGGGAGCCCGATCTGGATTGGGCGGGCCTCGCCAAGGCCAATCATACCGTGGTGATTTATATGGGCCTTTCGATGGCAGCATTAATTGCCACGCGGTTGATGAGCG
The DNA here is from genome assembly GCA_031379795.1 of Alphaproteobacteria bacterium. Lineage (GTDB taxonomy): Bacteria > Pseudomonadota > Alphaproteobacteria > Caulobacterales > Caulobacteraceae > Phenylobacterium. Next base: position 15,848 of record JANNFM010000606.1, on the reverse strand, counting down.
CGGGCAGGGCCGGATCAACACCCGCCCTGATCGTCGAGAACGCCAGTCGAGCGGATGAGCGCCGGGTGGTCACCACGCTGGCGGGATTGGCCGAAGCCGCCGCCGCGCTGGATGGCCCGGCCATGCTGATCGTCGGCGAGGCGATGGCGATGGCCCTTCCTCTCCCGCACAGCGGGAGAGGGGGACCGTCGGCCGAGCGTAGTGAAGAGCCGATGGTGGAGAGGGAAAGCCACAGGCGCGATGGAACGTCGGCGGATCCTATGGCTACGCAACCGGGGCTTGCCCTCTCCACCGCCCGCTCTTTGGCGGGCGGTCCCCCTCTCCCATTTCATGGGAGAGGAAGGTCATGAAAGCGCTTACGGCCAATCGGCTTTCTGACGGGGATGTGGTGTTCTGGAGCGCGGGCCAGTGGGTCGAGCGGTTCGCGGACGCGCAACTTTATGCCGACGACGACGTTGCGGGGCCCGATGCGGAGGCCGCCGGCAAGGCCCAGGTGACCGTCGTCATTGATGTCTATCTGATCGACCTGATCGAATCCGAGGGCTTCTGGGCCCCGCTCAGCTATCGCGAACGCATCCGGGCGCTGGGCCCCACCAACCATCTGCATCACGGCAAACAGGCCGAGGGCGGAGCCATGGTTGAGGCCTTGCAGCATGCCCACGGTGCCGCGCGCTCCACCGGGCGCGTCAATCTTATCAAGCGGACGAAGTAGACGCCGATGTACCAGTATGACGCCCTCGACAGGGAGATGGTGGCCGACCGTGCCGCCGAGTTTCGTGGCCAGGTGGCGCGCCGGTTGTCCGGCGAACTGACCGAAGAGCAGTTCAAGCCGCTGCGGCTGATGAACGGCCTCTATCTGCAACTGCATGCCTACATGCTGCGGGTCGCGATCCCCTATGGGGCCCTCAACCCGGCCCAACTTCGCAAGCTGGCCTGGATCGGACGGACCTATGACAAGGGCTATGGCCACTTCACCACGCGCCAGAACCTGCAGTTCCACTGGATCAAGCTGCGCGACACGCCGGACATCCTGGATCATCTGGCCAGTGTCGACATGCACGCGATCCAGACGTCCGGAAACTGCATCCGGAATGTGACCGCCGACCCCTACGCCGGGGCCACGGCCGAGGAGGTCGACGATCCGCGGGTGTGGGCCGAGGTGTTGCGCCAGTGGTCCTCGTTCCATCCGGAATTTTCGTTCCTGCCGCGCAAGTTCAAGTTTGCGATCACGGCGTCGCCGAAAGATCGCACGGCGGCCCGTGTGCATGACATCGGGATGGTGATGCGTCGCGGCCGCGACGGGGCACTGGGCTTTGAGGTGATTGTTGGCGGCGGCATGGGGCGCACGCCCTATGTCGGCCCGACGATCCGCGAGTTCCTGCCGGTGGGTGAGTTGTTGTCTTACGTCGAGGCGATCCTGCGGGTCTATAATCGACACGGTCGCCGGGACAACAAGTACAAGGCACGGATCAAGATCCTGGTCGCCGCGCTTGGGACTGAGGAGTTCACCCGTCAGGTCGAGGCCGAGTGGGCGAAGATCGGTGAGGGTGCAAATCTGCCTGACGCCGAGGTCGCCCGCATTCGCGCGGCGTTTGTGCAGACCGCTTTTGAAACTTTGCCGGCACGATCCGAGGCATTTGAGGCGGCGCGTACCGCGACGCCGGGTCTGGCGCGCTTCGCCCGCAACAACCTGAAGCCGCACAAGCAGCCCGGCTACACCATTGTCGAGATCAGCCTGAAAGGCATTGGTGAGACGCCAGGTGACGCCTCCTCGGAGCAAATGGAGGTCGTGGCCGATCTGGGCGAGCGCTACGGGCAGGGCGACATCCGGGTCACCCACGAGCAGAACCTGGTGCTGCCGCACATCAAGCTGGACGATGTTCCGGCGGTCTGGGCCGTGCTGAAGGACGCCGGGATCGCCACGCCGAACATCAATCTGGTCAGTGACATCATCGCCTGTCCGGGGCTGGATTACTGCGCGCTGGCCAATGCGCGCGCGATCTCCATCGCCCAGAACATCGCCGAAAAGTTCCGCGATCAGGACCGCGCTGAGAAGGTCGGCGAACTGAAGATCAAGATCAGTGGCTGCATCAACGCCTGCGGCCACCACCATGTGGGCCACATCGGCATTCAGGGCGTCGATAAGAAGGGCGAGGAATTCTACCAGCTGACCCTGGGCGGCTCCGGCGCCGAGGACGCGTCGCTGGGCGCGATGCTGGGTCCGGCGCTGCCGTACGACAAGGTCGCCGAGGCGGTGGATACGCTGGTCGAGGTCTACCTGCGCGAGCGCCAGGGCGAGGAGCGGTTTCTGGATACTTTCCGGCGTACCGGTGTCGCGGCATTCAAGGAGGCCGTCTATGCCGACGCTCATTGAGTTGAAGGACGGCGTGGCGCAGGTCGCCACGGACGCCTTTGCCTATGTGGCTGACGATCAGGATATGCCCGACGGCGACGTGATCCTGTCGCTGGGCCGCTTCCAGGCCGAGGGCGAGGGGTTGCTGTCCGACGGGCGGCGGGTCGGCGTTCGCCTCGAGGCGGGCGAGGCGGTTGAGGCGCTGGCCTACGATCTGCCGCGCCTGGCGCTGGTGGCGCTCGATTTCCCGAAATTCGGCGATGGCCGGTCGTTCTCCAACGCCCGGCTCTTGCGGGAGCGGCACGGCTTCAAGGGCCAGGTGCGTGCCGTGGGCGACGTGCTGCGTGAGCAGGCCGGGTTCATGGTGCGGGTGGGCTTTGACGCCTTCGAGCCTGCGGACGGGGCCAGTTCCAATGAATGGCAGGCCGCGACGAGGCGCTATCGTCACGTGTTCCAGAGATCTGCCGATGGGCGCGCGCCGACGTTTCTGGAGCGGCTGTCATGAGTCTGGCCTACGATGCCCATGAGCATGCGCAGAGCCTGGCGGCGCGGCTGGATGCAGAACTTCGCCATGCGCATCCGCGCACCATTCTGGAGGCGGCAGTCGCTCACCTTGGCGACAAGCTGGCGCTGGTGTCTTCGTTCGGCGCCGAGTCGGCGGTCTTGCTGGATATCGCGGCCAGGGTGAACCCTGACATTGCGGTGCTGTTTCTGGATACGGGCATGCTGTTCGGCCAGACGCTGGACTATCGGCGGCAATTGGCCGAGCGACTGGGCCTGACCAATGTGCGTGACCTGCGTCCGGCGCACCAGGATCTGGCCACCGGCGATCCGCAGGCCAGGCTTTGGGAAACCGACACCGACGCCTGCTGCCATATCCGCAAGGTGTTGCCGCTGGACAAGGCGCTGGGCGAGTTCGACGGCTGGATCACCGGCCGCAAGCGATTCCATGGCGGCGACCGGATGAACCTGGCGGTGGTTGAGGCCTCAGAGGGCAAGCTGAAGTTCAATCCGCTGGCCAACTGGGGCAAGGAAAACCTCGACGCCTATATCGCTGAACATCAGCTGCCGGCCCACCCGCTGGTCGCCCAGGGCTTCCCCTCCATCGGCTGTTGGCCCTGCACACAACCCGCAGCGGAAGGCGAAGATGTTCGCGCCGGCCGTTGGAAGGGACTGGACAAGACCGAGTGCGGTATCCATGTGGCGCGTTCGCCGGGGACGCCGAACAACGTCGGCGGCGATATCTAAGGCTTTCAGGATGAATGATGTGAGTTTGGTCCAGCCCGCCCTCAAGGCGTCGGGCGCCTTCTTCGTGGAGACGGTGACCTGGGTCCAGCACTGGACCGACACCCTGTTCTCGTTCCGCACGACCCGTGATCCCGCACTGCGGTTTTCCAGCGGCCAGTTCGTGATGGTCGGGTTGATGAAGGATGACGGCAAGCCGCTGGTGCGCGCCTATTCCATTGCCTCGCCCTCCTGGCACGAGGAGCTGGAATTCTATTCGATCAAGGTGCCCGACGGTCCGCTGACCTCGCGGCTGCAGAATATCAAGGTGGGTGATCAGGTGCTGATCGGCCGCAAGCCGACCGGGACGCTGGTGCTGGACGGGCTGAAACCCGGCAAGCGGCTCTACATGCTGGGTACGGGAACCGGTCTGGCGCCCTGGCTGTCGCTGGCGCGCGATCCCGAGGTCTATGATCGCTTTGACGATGTGATTGTGACCCACACCGTGCGCGGCGTGGCGGACCTGAATTATGCGGATCTGCTGGGCCATGAGCTGGCCGAGGATGAGATTCTGGGCGAGCTGATCGGGCCCAAGCTGAAATACTATCCGACGGTGACGCGCGAGCCGTTCAAGACCCAGGGCCGCATCACCGATCTGATCACCTCGGGCCAGATGTTCAGGGACCTCGACCTGCCGCCGTTTGATCCGGCGGTGGATCGGGTGATGCTGTGTGGTGGGCCATCCGTGCTGGCTGACCTGAAGCAGCAGCTGCTGGGTCTGGGCTACGTCGAGGGTTCGCTGGCCAGTCCCGGTGACTTCGTGCTGGAACGGGCGTTCGTCGAGACCTGAGGGGCGCGCGCCAACACGAAGGCCGCACGGGTCGCCACATCAGCCTTGGGCACGATCACAGGATCGTAGCCCAGCGTCGGCAACCGTTTCAGGATCAGGTCGAACGTCTGTTCCGCCTCGGCCCAGTCCTGGCGGCGTTCGGCGTCGGTCTCGTAGATTTCGCGCCAGGGCGGGAAGATGAAGACCTTGGCGTTGTAGCGACGGGTCTGGACCGCCTCGAGGATGGCAGGCGACGGCACCACGCCATTGCCACCACAGGAATCCATGATCCCGCGATCAAAGAACACGCGCGCCGTCTCGCCGGCCATCTGGTCGAAGATGGCGATGTCGCGAGCTGCTGTGAGGTCGCCGAACAGCCTGGGGTCGATCCAGGGCACGCCGGCGCCGCCGCATTCGACCTGCTCACGGATCACCGCGCGGGCAGTCTCGTCAACGATGCGTTCGCCCAGAGCCTGAAGGTGCCGGATCAGCGTTGTCTTGCCGACGCCCGGGCCACCGGTGAAGACGAAGAAGTTGGGTTTGTGAATCATCCACACCTCACCACACAATCGTCATCCCCGACCTTGTGTCGGGGATCCATGGTCCAGCTGCCGCACGTCTTTGCCACGAGCCGCGCTGCGCGGCTCGCCCTGCGAACCGTGCGGCGGAGAAATGGATCCCCGACACAAGGCCGGGGATGACGAGCATAAAAGGAATTGGGAGTTTACCGGGCCTACTTCGGTGGGCAGCCGGTGAAGTTGCCGACCTTGACCGCCGTCAGTGTGGCGAGGTTCAGCTTGCGCATCGGGTTCATCGAGGCTGCGCCGTGACCGGTGTAGAGGTCGATCCGCTTGCCCTTGATCGCGCTGCCGACGTCTGAGGCGTACCAATAGCCGTCGTGGTCCGCACCGTCGGGCATTTTCAGGCCGACGGTCTCCTTGATGAAGATCACCGTGCGGCGCGGAATGATCGCCTTGTCGACGGCGATGGTGCGCATCGGCACAACACGGCAGCCCAGGCTGTCCAGCGCGCCCACGCCCTTGGCGCCGGCGTGATAGAGCGTCGCCTTCACATTGAAGACACCGGTGCCGGGCAGGGCGCCAGACACTATCGAGGTGAAAAGGTCGCCCACAGGATCGCTGGTCGCAGCTTGTGCGCCAAATGAAACGGCAAGAGCGGAAAAGGCTGCCAGAGCGGCGAGGCGGCGTCGCATGGACGGCGTCCTCCTTCGTCGGTTGACTGGAGTGGCGTCTACCTACCCGCTAAGGCTTAACGGTGCAACACCGGAAAGCCTTCTCAACAATGGGTGTGAGGAAAACTCACAGCATAAACCAGGGACATCGTTTGCCTCGTAGAGGGAATTCTCGCACACCGGCGTGACCGTCGAGGAGAACGTGATCATGAAAATCTATGGGGACAGTATCTCCGGAAATTGCCTGAAGGTGGTGTGGACCGCCGATTCCCTTGGCCTGTCGTACGACTGGATCGAGGTCGATATCATGAAGGAAGAGAGCCGGACGCCGGCGTTTCTGGCGATGAATCCGGCGGGTCAGGTTCCCGTTGTCGTGTTGGATAACGGCCGCGCGCTGTCTCAATCCAACGCCATCATCCTGCATCTGGCCGAGGGCTCGGCCATGATCCCCGGTGACGCCTATGATCGCGCACGGATGCTGGAATGGATGTTCTGGGAACAGTACAGCCACGAACCCTATGTGGCTGTCGCGCGTTTTCAGGTGCGATATCAGGGCAAAGCGATTGCCGACCTGGAGCCGCGCCTTGTGGAGCGTGGCAAGGCGGCGTTGCAGCGACTTGAAGACGGCCTGGCGACCTCCACCTTCCTTGTCGGGGAACAGCTCAGCCTCGCAGACGTGGCCCTGGTCGCCTATACGCGGATGGCAGGCGAGGGCGGTTTCAACCTCGCCGACTACCCGCGGGTGATCGGCTGGATCGCGAAGGTCGAAGAGGCCTTGAATATCCGCTGAGATCGCTTGCCTTCGCGCCCTGCGGTAGCGACAAAGAACCCATGAAACAGATGGCGTGCGCGGCCTTCGCGATCCTGATTGCGGTGACGCCTGGCTCTGCCCTGGCGTGGGGCGGAACGGGCCATCGGATGGTCGGTCAGCTGGCGATCCGCAACCTGCCGACGGAGCTTCCGAGGTTCCTGCGAACCGAGGACACCGCGCGCGACGTCGGCGAACTCTCGCGCGAGCCGGACCGGCACAAGGGCGCAGGGCGGCTCCACGATACGGACCGCGAGGGGCTCCATTTCGTCGACCTGGACGAGGATGGGAGGCTGCTGGGTGGCCCCTTGATGGTTCCGATGGCCGCCACGCGGGCCGACTATGCCGCCCAGCTGCGCCTGGCCGGGCTGGATGAGTGGAAAGCGGGTTATCTGCCCTACTCGATCGTTGACCGCTGGCAGCAGCTGACCATCGATCTGGCCTACTGGCGGGTGCTGACGGCGGCCATCGCCAACCCCGCGTGGAAGGCAAACCGGGCCTGGTTCCGGGAAGACCTGCGACGCCGCGAGGCCTTGATCCTGAAGGACATCGGCGAACTTTCGCACTTCGTCGGTGATGGCAGCCAGCCGATGCACGTCTCGATCCACTACAACGGCTGGGGCGACTATCCGAACCCGAACAACTACACCACGGCCCGGATCCACGCCCCGTTCGAAGGGGAACTGGTCAAGGCCAGGGTGTCGGAGGCGATGGTTGCCGCGAAGGTGACGCCGTTTCGCAGTTGCGACTGCGCGATCGAACAACGCGTGACCGGCTATCTGCTGGCCACCCGCGACCAGGTCATTCCGCTCTATGAGATGGAAAAGGCCGGCGGCATGGCTCCTGGCGATCCACGGGGCGGCGAATTTGCAGCGCAGCGGCTCGCCGTCGGCGCGTCGGAACTGCGCGATCTGATCGTCGAGGCCTGGCGTGCCAGCGCCACGACCAAGGTCGGCTGGAAACCCATTGCCGTGCAGGATGTGCTGGCTGGCAAGGTCAATCCGTATGCCGCCCTGTCGTCCGTCGACTGATGAATATCCCGCAGTTCGGTATCGCCCCGGATGGGGCGGTCTACCCCGATCGTCCCGCAGCCTTCGCGGTCATCGAGCGCGATGGCCTGATTGCTCTGGTGCAGGTCGAGAGGCAGGGGCGGGGCCTCGTGGTCGATCTGCCCGGCGGCGGGATTGACCCAGGTGAGACATCGGCCCAGGCGGCGGTGCGGGAATGTGGTGAAGAAGCAGGTCTGATTGTGATGCTCGAGCCGTCACCTTTCGTGCGCGCCGACCACTATTTCCTGCACAATGACGGCGAAATCCGGAACACTCGGGGCGCCTTTTTCCGGGGCCGCATGAAGGGCCTGGATCCGTTGCTCAAGATCGAGACTGACCACGCTCTGGTCTGGATGGAGCCGCAGTCTGGGCTGGTCAGCCTTGATCGCGAGTCCCATGCCTGGGCGCTGGCCACTTGGTTGAGGTTGCGCGTTCGCGGTTGAACCGTTAGCAGCCGACCATGACAGAAATCATTGAAGGTCTGGTCCACGCGGAACGCCTGCGCGCCGAAGTGGCCGACGATGTGGCGCGCCTGCGGCGGGACCACAATCTCCAGCCTGGACTGGCCGTTGTGCTGGTGGGCGATGACCCGGCGTCCCAGACCTATGTGAAGTCGAAAGGCGAGCAGTCCACAGCGGCCGGCATGCACTCCGAGACCCATCTGTTGCCCGGCGAAACCAGCCAGGAAACGCTGATGGACCTGGTCTCCGGGCTGGCGGCCGACCCGCGGATTCACGGAATTCTGGTCCAGCTGCCACTGCCGAAACATCTGGATGAAAAGCCGGTGATCGCCGCTATCGGTCCGGACAAGGATGTCGATGGCCTGCATGTGGTCAACGCGGGCCGCCTGGTCGCGGGTTTGCCGGCGCTGGTCGCCTGCACGCCGACCGGCTGCCTGGTGCTGATCAAGGCGACCGTAGACAAACTGGCTGGTAAGCACGCGGTGGTGGTGGGGCGTTCGCTGCTGGTCGGAAAGCCGATTGCTCAGCTGCTTCTGGCAGAAGATTGCACCGTCACCATGGCGCATTCCAAGACCGTGGATCTGCCATCCGTATGTCGCACCGCAGACATCCTGGTCGCCGCTGTGGGCCGCCCGAAGATGATCCGTGGTGACTGGATCAAGCCGGGTGCCTGTGTGATTGACGTCGGTATCAACCGGGTGCCTTTCGACAATCCCGAACAGGCGGCTCTGGGCAAGACCAAGATCGTCGGTGACGTGAACTACAAGGAAGCCCTTGAGGTGGCTGGATCGATCACGCCGGTGCCCAAGGGTGTCGGGCCGATGACCGTCGCCGTCCTGCTTCAGAACACCGTGAAGGCGGCAAAGCTGCAGGCAGGTATTGCGCTCTAGCCTGGAGTGGCTTGTTCGTTGGTCCAGGCGACGATGTCTTTCAGGACTTCGCTCACCGCGCGATCATAGGCCGGTACGATGGCCGTCACGCGATTGTCGGCGGCAGTTATTTGCGACTCGAAAATTCGCTCGCCGGTGAGGCTCCGATTGGCGCCGCTGGTTATTGAAGCGCGGACCCGAATGACGATCGTCGGTGCCAACTTTGGACCGTTGTCGTATCGGGTCTCGAAATTGCGCACGTCAAGGCGAAGCACATAGTCAATCCTTCCCGCCTCGCCGCGCGAGATCAGTCGCGCGCGTCCGGGGTCGGCGTCAAAGGCCGACAGAACCGCGGCGTCCCAGAGCGTGACCGCGGGCGCTGCCCATCGGGTGCCGGCGAGGAAAGCCACTCTGCCATCGGAGATGGTGACGATCTGGTCTCCGCCGGACTCACGCTGGAACAGGCTGCTGGCGCGAAAGACACCGACAGCGCCGACGGGAGCCTCCGCCGATATCGGCGCACCAATCGCTCCGAACCGATACAGATCGACGGGTTTTGTCTTTGGCAGCAGCGTCACGCAGCCCGAAAGGGCCAGTGCCGCGACCGCAGCAGCCGCCATTTGAACGAGGGCAGGAGAGCGCGTCATTTGGGCACCTTAACCTCTTTGGCGCCAGGCTTTCCGAGCGCGCCCGTCGGGCTGGATTGAACGGCGTTGATCAGACGTTCCAGCGACTCTGCCGATGTCTGGAGCTGGACGACGGCGGCTGTCACTTGCGGCAGGCCATTCGTCGCGAAGTCTGAAGCCGGTCCCTCAAGCTTGTTCATCATGATGCGGGCGTCCTTCGCGGCGGCGCGAGCTTCCGCCGCTGCTTCTGCGAGATTTTTGATCGCACGCTTGCCGTCGCCATCCACAACATCGCGCGTAGAGCGCGACAGCAGAGCGATTTCTGCAGTCGCCTCTTCGATGCGCTGCACAGCGGACTGGACGTCAGCGATCAGGGTCTTGCGTGCCCGGAGTTCCGCCGTCACGGCCTGGACGTCTGAAAGCGCGGTCGAGAATGTCTTTACATTCTGATCCGACAGCACCTTGTTCAAACGATCCAGCGCTTCGATCGCCCGGGTCAGCACCGTTCCACCGCCCTCCAAGAGGTCAGAAAAGGTGCTTCGACGACTTGCCAGCCTCGGCACGCAGCCGCCCGTCATCTTCTTGCAGCGCGCGTCCGAGTAGTCTTTGAGAAGCTGCTTCTTTGAATCGCCTGCGATGATCTGGACATAGTTCAGGCCCGTTATCCCTTGCGGCTCCAGGGTCGCATAGGAGTCGACCCGGATGGGCACATCCTCGGTCACCCGAGCTCTCGCAATGACGTTTTTGGGATTGTACGGATCAAGTTCGATCGTCGTGACTTCGCCGACCTTGATGCCATTGAAATGCACTTCTCCGCCTTCGGTCAGGCCTCTCACGGGGCCTTCAAAGATGATGTCGTACAGATCGTACTCGGCGTTGATCCGAAGGCGCGCGATCCAGACGACAAACACCATGAGCGCAATGGTGAGGATCAGCGTGGACAGGCCCACCATGGTGTAGTTGGCGTTCTTTTCCATCAGGCGTGTGACCCGACGCTGGCGGCGCGCGCCGCGCGTCCGCGATCGCCCAGAAAGTACTCCTGAATCCAGGGATGATCGGAGTGTTCGAGCTCTCGCACCGGGGCCAGAGCCACAACCGTCTTGTCAGCGATCACGGCGACCCGGTCGGTGACCTTGTAGAGGGAATCGAGATCGTGGGTGATCATGAAGACGGTCAGGTCCAGGCTGTCAGAGAGGTCTTTCAGGAGAACGTCAAACGCGGCGGCGCCGATCGGGTCGAGGCCCGCCGTCGGCTCGTCCAGAAACAACAGTTCAGGGTCCAGCGCCAGTGCGCGGGCCAGGCCCGCGCGCTTGCGCATTCCGCCCGATAACTCGGAGGGCTTGAGAGAGCCGGCTTCCGGCCTCAAGCCCACCATGGCGATCTTCAGATCCGCCAGTTCATAGGCTTCCTGTCGCGAGAGTTGTGTATGTTCAAACATCGGCGCGGCGACATTCTCACGAATGGTCAGGTTGGAGAACAGTGCGCCACCCTGGAACAGCACGCCCCAGGATCGCTCCAGCGCGCTCCAGCGGCGGCGCGACGCGCGTTGCAACCTTTGCCCGAAGACCGTGATCTCGCCCGCCTCGGGACTGCGAAGTCCGATAATGCTGTTGAGCAGTACCGATTTGCCTGAGCCTGAACCTCCGACCACACCCAGCACCTCACCGCGTTCGACGGTCAGGTCCAGGTTTTCATGCACAATATGGTCGCCAAACCGGGAACATAGCCCCTTTACGATGATCGCCGGACCATCCTGATCCAGCAATTCCTCATCCGTCGCACCCTTGCCTGGGCTGATCTCGGTCATAGGTCCATCTGCATGAAAATGACCGCAAACAGGGCGTCCAGCATGATGATGGCGAAGATGGAGTGCACGACCGCGGCCGTCACCCGACGCCCGAGAGACTCCACATCTCCGCCGACCAGCAAGCCCTGTCGGCACCCGATGCCGGCGATCGTGGCGGCCATGAACGGAGCCTTGATCATCGCGAGGTAGAAATGCGTCGCGCCCACATTGTCCACGATCCGCTGCAGGAAGAAGACGGGACCGAGGCCAAGCATCGACCACGTGACCACAAGACCTCCGAGCAGGCCCGCCAGGGTCGCCACAAAGGTCAGCAGCGGGATGGTGATCAGCATGGCGAGCAGCCGTGGCAACACCAGCGCCTCGAACGGATCAACGCCCATCACCTGCATGGCGTCCACCTCCTGGGTCATCTTCATGGAGCCCAGTTCGGCGGCAAAGGCCGATGCGGACCGACCCGACAGCAAAACGGCGGTGATCACGATGTTGAATTCCCGAAGTATCGCAACGCCAATCAGTTCGACCGCAAAGACCTCTGCCCCGAACTGCTGGAGCATGTTGACGCCGAGTAGCGCCACCACGGCGCCGATAAAAAATGTGGTCACAGCGACGATGGGAATGGCGTCCAGCCCAGAGCGTTCCATCTGTGAAAAAATCGAAGCCCAGCGTATCCGGTGCGGCGCGGTGAAGAGGTAGCCGATCGTCCTCAACGTTGCGATCAGGAGGCGACCCTGAAACGCCATGGTGTCGAGGAATTCCTCGCCGAGGTCGACAACGCCGCGACCGATGCGGATGGTCATCTGGTGGAACCCGCGCGGTTCCTTCACGACGACAGGCTTGACCCGATAGGCTGCGTCAACCAGTTGCAGCAGCCGCCGGGATTCCGGTCTTGCCGCGACCCTTTCCAGGTTGAAGTCGCCGCCCGCCGCGCGAACAACAGCAAACGCGCCGGCCGTATCCAGGCGGCGGACGTCGTTCACGTCAAACGCCACATCGGTTCGACCGCTGATCGCACTGCTCAAGGCCTCGCCAACACGTCCGAGCTGATGTGTCGTCCAGTCGCCACTCAAAACCGCCGTCGGACGGTCCTCAGTTTCGATCAGGCTGAATTCGGCCGGCGTTCCCATGTCAGGAGTTGTCCCGGTCGGCGATGCGGCTGTCCAGTCCCGGCATGTAGATTGTTGGTTCCCCCCGCGAAACACCACATTAGCAGAGACGCGCTGGCCCCAAACGTTCATATGGCTCAGATTGTTCCGTACATCAGGCGAGGGCTCGGCTGTGCCATAGCCAAGCCAGGCCCCGATTTGGACCCAATCCTTCGGCTATGCATCAGATCGATGGTCTGAAGCTGGCCACACCAAGGCCATCACCACCCTCTGCGGCGGTGATGGAGAGTTGATTGGCCGATTGCCACAAGCCGTGGTGTCCGGTCGTCGTCAGGAGTGCAGAGTGAGCCGCCAGATCGACCTCGCCGGAGCTTCCGGCACCCGATATCGCTACAGCCCGCTGGACGAGAACCGTTTCTTGCCGCCGGCGGGGGCAAACTACGTGATCGCCGAACTCACCAACCAGGGCGCCAATGTCGTCTACGCTGGCGAAACGGATAATCTGGCGAGCCAGACCTGGCGGGCTGATCTGGATAACGCCCGGCGCAAATATGCTGCCGCCACGCTGCTGACCCGTTTGAACGTCACCCGCGCGGTACGTGAGGCCGAGCGGCTGGACCTGGTCGAGAACTATCATCCGCCCCTGAACGGGTAACCCCGACAGGCCCATTCAGGTGGATGCGATCACGCCGGCGCATTTGATTGTCATTTTCGGCGCCGCAATCCATCGGAACGGCGAGCCGTCTGCCGCGCTCTTGCGTCGGATCGGATATGGGTATGCGGCAGCCCAGCAATACCCTCTGGCGCCGATACTCTGTTCCGGCGGTGCGGTGCGGCCCGGATCTTCAGAGGCCTCAGTCATCGCCGCGCGGCTCACGGCAGGTGGAGTTGCGCCGGAACGCCTGATCCTTGACGAAGTCAGCCTGAACACCTGGCAGAATGTGGCCGCCGCCGTCTATTGGACGCGCCAGGGCAGCCATCCATCTGTGGTGATCTGCAGCGACGCCTATCATCTGCCGAGGATTCGGATGATGCTGGGGTATGAAGGCGTTCGCAGTCTTCGCGGACCCGTTCCCGCCGGGCCGGGGACCGCACCGCTCGGCCACTGGCTAGCCATGTGCCTGAGAGAGGCGTTGGCGATCCCGTTCTATCTGGCTCTGCTGATCGCAGGTGGCCTCAGGTCAAGGTCATAGAAGGGTCCAACTCCTGGACGAGGCTCTCGAGAATGGCGTCCGATTCAGACGATAACCCTTTCGCCCGCAACAGCGTCTGGCCCAGGATGCCCCAGGCGCCGCTACGAATCCGAACCTTGACCGGCGGCGAGAGGCCGGTACCTGAGCCGCCGCCTGCGACCATCACGCCGCTGTTCGTGCGCCCCATGGACGCACCGCAGACCGCCCAGCTCTCCACGGGTGGCGGTGTTCCGCGATCTGTGGCCGCGCCTTCGCCGGTCGCCACGCCCGCGAACGCCAGTGCATTGCAACCAGACTCGCTCGCGCACGACGGGCCTGAATCAGCCCAAGCCGCCGATGTGCGCCCGCAAACCCGGCGACAGAAGCCCGGGCATTCGCGATTGCCGGCGATTGTGGCGACCCTTGTCGGGGTTGCCGGCCTCATTGGCCTGGCCTGGCTGCTCAATCGCGGGTGGGAGGTGCCGTTGACGGCAAGCCCGGCGGTCCCGACGGCATCTTCTGACGTGGTCCCCGTGCCGACGCCGGTGTCGCAAGTGAGCGCCGCGACGCCCCCAACGTCGGCCAGAATCGTCGCGCCGGTGGTACCAGGGCCGCTGCCGCGTGCGATTGCAGCTGCGGCAAAGCCGGTTCGGGCGAGACGCCAGGTCGCCGTCGGTACGCCAGAGCCGGAGGCATCGATCGCCACGTCGGAAGTGCTGTCCGAGACGGCCCTGGTCCTGCCCGCGACAGCGCCGGCCCCAATCAACCGTCCACCGCCGGTTACTGATCCGACGGCGCCCGTTGTGACGCGGGATCCGAACTCCTAAACTTGCTGGACCTGCCGAGCGTTTCCTCGACCAGGAACAGGGCGCGCAACAATGCCATCAGCAACCGTGATCGCCGTCAGTCGGAAAGCGACGCATGGGCCGGACAAACCCAACTGCGAAGTGCTGCGGCTTATCGCCGGGCAGGGCGTGGAGGGCGATGCGCATTGCGGGCTTTTGGTGAAGCACCGCAGCCGTGTCGCGAAAGACCCAGGTCAGCCCAACGTCCGGCAGGTGCACCTGATCCACGCCGAGCTGCACGATGAGCTGGCCGGTCAGGGCTTCACCGTAACCCCTGGTTTGATGGGCGAAAACGTCACGACCCGGGGACTGGACCTGCTGGCCCTGCCACGGGGTGCGAAGCTGATGATCGGGCAGGAGGCGGTGGTGGAGATCACTGGCCTGCGCAACCCCTGCTACCAGCTCGACGCGCTGCAGCCGGGATTGATGGCGGCATGTCTGGGTCGCGACAACGCCGGCCATCCTGTTCGGAAAGCCGGCGTCATGGGTGTCGTGGTCACGGGCGGTGATATCCGGCCCGGGGATCCGGTGGCAGTCGAGCTTCCTGCGGGACCGCAGGAAGCTCTCCGGCCGGTTTAGGCAGTGATCGCGCGGCGGCGACGCAGCATGGCACCGGCCATGCCGAAACCACCGATCATCAAAGCCCAGCTCGCAGGCTCAGGAACAACGCCGACCTGATTTTGGAAGCGTGCCCCCGGCTGGCCCACCCTACCCACGGAGTAGTAGGCTTTGGCATACCCTCCATTGTAGTAGCCGATGTTGGCGTATTTAGCGATCTGCTCATTAACGTAGGTGTTGGGAGGGGCATCTGTCGACGAGAACGGTGTGTTGTACTCCAGCTGCCAGATCGCGCCCTGGATTGCGGCGAGGTTCTGGTTTCTGATCGTCAAATCACCGCCACCGAAATAGATGCTGCGACCGAGGCGCGCCAGGCGACCAATCTTATTGGAGACCTTTAAGTTCTCGAACGCATTTGCACGGAACGCCAATCCTTCGCCATTTACCGTCAGGTCGCGAACTTCGTAGACCAGTGCGGGGTCATAATGAGTAACGCCGATGCCGTTGTACAGATCGACGCAAAATACGACGAGCGGGTCTGTGGTGAGGGTGTCATTGAACAAGATCGCCGTCGATGTATGCCCGTTGGCCTTATAATCCCACGACGCGACCCCGACATCGTTGACCAGCAAGGTCGTCGCCGACGCAGCCGATGCGGCAGCGACACCGGCCAGCGACACGGTGGTGGCCAAAAGCAGATTGCGGATTAGTTTCATTCAAATTTCCCCAAGAAGAAGCCCGTCGGTAGACGCAGTTCATACTCGAGCTTGGCTTTCGCAGAAAGTTAACCACTGTAAAACCGGTTTCGCCTCTTAGAGTCTGACTCATAACTCTGTGAGTGGATTTCAGGGTCTGACGAGTCGGCGTGTGAGGCGTCGGATGTGGGCGATATAGACCCATGCGACAGCGCTCTCGACGGTGGCCTCGAAGTCCTTGGCGAGGCGTCGGCATC
>JANNFM010000572.1:0-7291 GCA_031379795.1 Alphaproteobacteria bacterium | reverse complement strand
CCAGTTCATCGGCGGTGGCGTCTACCACGCCGATCCACGCAAACTGATGCGGCTGGACCGCCCGGTCCTCGATCTCATGCAGTCGCAAGTGCCGAAGACGGTGGCCATCCGAATAGACCCTGGCAGCGGCGATAGGCATGTGGCGGCGGCGTCCTGTTTGGTTGCGTCAGTGTGGGGGCAATGATGCGGTGATGGCAACGGGGCAAGCCGCTAACGCCACCAACTCTTGTCGTCATGGCCGGGCTTGACCCGGCCACCCAAGCGGCGGCGCGGGGAGCATGGGTGGCCGGGTCAAGCTCGGCCATGACGAGCAAAAAAGGGGCAGGGCATCACCCCTTCTCGACGAAACTGTCGATGACCTTCTTCTCGCCGGCCTTGTCGAACGCGACCGTCAGCTTGTTGCCCTCGACGCCGCGCACGGTGCCGTAGCCGAACTTGATGTGGAACACCCGGTCGCCGCGGGCGTAGTCGCTGGCCGCAGACCCGGCCGACGTCGCGACCAGACGCCCATCGCCTTCGATCACCGGCTGCCGTCCGGGATGGCTGCCCTTGTAGTTCGACGCCTGGGCGCGTCGCCAGCCCGGCGAGGAATATCCCGTCCCGAACGAGGGGGTCTCGTCCCAGCGCGAACCGTGCTGCTGCATGCCCGGTCCGCCGCCGTAGTAGCCTGTCTCCGACGACGCCTCGACATTGGCCAGTGGCATCTCATCGACGAACCGGCTGGGCAGCTGGCTCGTCCAGCGGCCATAGACCTGTCGGTTGGCGGCAAACGAAATCCGCGCCTCCTCGCGCGCCCGGGTGATGCCAACATAGGCAAGCCGGCGTTCCTCCTCGAGGCCCTTTTCGCCGCTCTCATCCATGCTGCGCTGCGAGGGAAACACGCCTTCCTCCCAGCCCGGCAGGAACACCAGCGGAAACTCCAGCCCCTTGGCCGAGTGCAGGGTCATGATCTGCACGGCGTCGGCTTGCGGTCCCCGGTCCAGGTCCATCACCAGCGAGACGTGCTCCAGATAGGCCTGCAGCGTCTCGAAATTGGCCATCGACTGGACCAGTTCCTTCAGGTTCTCCAGGCGGGTCTGGCTGGTTGGGCTTTTGTCGAGCCGCAGCGCATCGGTGTAGCCGCTCTCCTCCAGCACCTGCTCCATGATCCGGGCGTGCGCGGTCCGTTCGGCCTCGCCGCGCCAGCGATCCAGGTCGCGCAGGAAATTGGACAGGCTGGTGCGTGTGCGCGCCGCCAGCTCGTCGGTCCTAACCAGTTCGCGGGCGGCTGTGGCGGCGGATACGCCGCTCAGACGCGCCATCTGCAGCAGCTTCTGAACCGTGGTCTCGCCGATGCCGCGCTTAGGCACATTGACGATCCGCTCGAAGGCGAGGTCGTCCTCATCCGAATTGATCAGTCGCAGATAGGCATGCGCATCGCGGATCTCGGCGCGTTCAAAGAACCGCGGGCCGCCCACGACTGTGTAGGGGATCTGCAGCATCACAAACCGCTCTTCAAACGCCCGCATCTGGAACGAGGCACGGACCAGGATGGCCATGTCGCGGAACTTGCGCGGGTCCTTGTCGGTGGAGCCCTTCTTTGCGCGTTCGATCTCGTCGGCGATCAGGCGGCTCTCCGCCTCGCCGTCCCAGACCCCCCGCACCACAACCTTTTCGCCGCCGTTGTGTTCGGTCCAGAGCGTCTTGCCCAGCCGGCCTTTGTTGGCGGCGATCAGGCCGGAAGCCGCCGCCAGAATGTGGCTGGTGGAGCGGTAATTGCGTTCCAGTCGCACGACCTTGGCACCCGGGAAATCCCGTTCAAACCGCAGGATGTTGTCCACCTCCGCCCCGCGCCAGCCATAGATCGACTGGTCGTCATCGCCCACGCAGCACAGGTTCTGGCTCTTCTGCGCCAGCAGCCGCAGCCACAGATACTGGGCGACATTGGTGTCCTGGTATTCGTCGACCAGCAGATAGCGGAACCGGCCATGGAACTCGGCCAGGATCTCCGGGTGCGTCGTAAAGATGGTCAGGTTGTGCAGTAACAGGTCGCCGAAATCGCAGGCGTTCAGGGTGCGCAGCCGCTCCTGATAGAGCCGGTACATCGCCTGGCCCTTGTTGTTGGCAAACTGGGCGTTCTCGGCGACCGGCAATTGATCCGGCCGCCAGCCCCGGTTCTTCCAATGGTCGATCAGCCCGGCCAGCGCCTTGGGTGTCCAGCGCTTGGTATCGATATTCTCGGCTTCCAGCACCTGCTTGATCAGCCGTTCCTGATCGTCGGTGTCGAGGATGGTGTAGTTGGACTTCAGCCCCACAAGCCCGGCATGCCGCCGCAGGATCTGGGCCGCCACCGAGTGGAAGGTGCCCAGCCAGCGCAGGCCCTCGGCGGAAGGCCCGATGATGGCGGCGATCCGCTCGCGCATCTCGCGGGCGGCCTTGTTGGTGAAGGTGACGACCAGCAATTCCCATGGCTTGGCTCGCCCGGTCGCCAGGATGTGCGCCAGCCGGGTGGTCAACACCTTGGTCTTGCCCGTGCCTGCACCGGCCAGCACCAGCACCGGCCCGTCGACAGCCTCAACGGCGGCGCGTTGTTCCGGGTTCAGCCCCTCGAAATAGTTGGCAGGTCGCGGATCAGCCCGCGCGAGGTCGCTGATGCGGGGGGCGGGCAGGTCGGGGGATTCGGACGGAGACATCGGAACATATGTAGCACGAAGGGCAGTCCGCCGCGCGTCACATCTCCCCTACGTTGATCGTCATAGCCGACCGCGCTCATCCCGCTTGAGCATACCCCAACGCCGCCACCCGGCATGCCGAGGCAAGGGCCCGCTCACCACGGCCCCGGTCGATGCTCAGGATCAATCCGGCGAGGCTCGACCCCCGCGCTGCCGCCATGGCCTCCAGCACCGCCCAGAACTCCGGTTCCAGCGCGATAGATGTCGCGTGGCCGGCGAGCAGGACAGAGCGTTTTTTCAGGGCAGGCATGCGATCTGTTTACCCGCTTTTTGATAATCTGAAATCGCCCCTTGAAAAAAGATGACGGGGGCGTCATCTTTGCAGGCAGACGCTCGACCCAAGGATTGCCTCCGATGTCCATCACCGCTGATGCCGCTGACTTTCGCGCCGAGCCCAGGCCGATGGCCCCGAAGCTGGAGTGGGGCGCAGCGTGGCGCGCGCTGCAACGCCTGCTGAAGGACAAGGAGGACACCCATGCGGTGTTCGAGATCATGCGCGCCCTCAGCGGCGACTCGATCCCAAAGGGCTATCAGCGCCTGCTGAACTCGCCTGGCGGTGGCCGCATTGCCTTTGAGCGCCAGGAGTTCGCCACGAAACTGATGGACGACGCCTGGCTGGACAGCCTGCCGGACGGCAGCGTCGGGGCCGCTTATCGCAATTTCATTCGCGTCGAGCATCTGTCCGCTGACGGTCTGGCCGACATCAGTCGCGACAACGGCAAGGACATCGACGAACCGCACCCTTACGCCTGGTTCGGTCGTCGCACCCGCGATGTGCACGACATCTGGCACATCCTGTCCGGTTATCACCGCGACGCCCTGGGCGAAGCCTCGCTGGTGGCGTTCTCCTATGCCCAGACCCGCAGCCTCGGCTGGGCCTTCATCGCCTTTGGTGCCGCCTCGACCGCACGCAAGTCAGAGTACCCGATGGTGAAGGCGATCTGGCAGGGTTACCAACGCGGCAAGGCGGCGGCGTGGTTGCTGGGCCAGGACTATGAGGCCCTGATGTCCGAGCCGCTCGAGAGTGCGCGTCGGCGGCTGAACATCACCCCGGCGACTATCTACGATGCGATCCCCGCTGACATCCGCGACGGCGCCGTTCCCGTCGCGGCTTGAGCGGCATCAACCAGACGACCTTCTTGGGCGGCTTCAACGTCTCGACGCTGCGCAGGTGCCAGGTCGGCGCGTTGGCCAGCTACAAGTTCTGATCGGTTTCCTGCCGGGGTCGGGTCCAACCTGGGGCGGGACGATCAATCCTCTCGCTTTTTGCCGTCCAGGTCTCGTTCGGATCGGATTGTTTCGAGGCGGGTCGCGGCTTTACTCGTCCTGGCTTGCCCGAACCGAATGCGATTTTGCGCAGCTTGAGCCCTGTCTTCGGCGCGCGCCCTGGTCTTCCTGGCCTTGTTGAGGTTGATCGGGTCCGCCATCGCCCCTCGTCTATTTCCCGTTCCGCCCGATTGGTTTTCTGAAACGCAGTTTAGCGCTTGCGGCGTTCATCGCCACCGCGCAATCGCCAGAGCCTGTCCGCGTCAGATGGAATCATCTGAAACGGATAATCAAGCTCGCTCTCATACATTTAGAGCACGACGGGCGCTTGAACCGGTATCCACTTCAAGCTGTCGTGCTCCAGTGACAGGGCTGGCGGCGGCGAGGCCGGGGGGCGGGGCGATGCCTTCAACGGCGACGCTTCGGAGCGTCAGGTCACGACCGGTCGCCTTGCGCAGGGCATACTGCCGCGGCGTCATCCGTATCAGGGCCATGAATTCGCGGATCATGTGGGACTGATCACTGAAGGCTCCCGGCTCAAGCGCTCCGGAAGATTCCCAAGGGTTGGGATGCAGGAGCTGCAGGGCGCGCTCGAACCTCAAAACACGCTGGAAGAACTTCGGCGACACACCGTAGTGCTCCTGAAAGAGTCGCCGCATCTGACGGTCTGACAGGCCAAGTCTGGCAGCGATCTCGGGCATTGATGGAGCGTCCGTCGCCGATAGCCGCGCCGTGATGCGGACAATCTGCGGCAATTTCTCTGACGCTGGCGGTGCAAATCGCGAGAGCACCGCCGTGGCGGCGGCGCACCGATCGGCAAAGCCCGACGTCGTCTTCAGCATCGCGCCCAGTTCGGCGGCCAGGTCCGGGCTCAGATCGGCCAGATCTTCGATCCGGTTGACGAAGTCTCGAGCGCGCCGCCCGGTCAAACGCTCAACCCCGGCGGCCGTCAGGCCAAAGGCAAAAACGTTGATATCGTCAGGCGCGAATCCATAGCCCCAGCTGAACCTCGGACCCCAGAGACCGATACGCGGCGCTACCCTCCACGAACTCGAGGCGTCCGCTTCACGGACCCAGTAGGCGTCGCCAAGCATGATCTGAATGGAGGGGCGGGTCTCCAGCAGTTCTACGACGACCTTGCGGCCCTGGTTGTCCCTGCGATGGACAAAGGCGCTGACGATGGGCCGGATCAGATCTGCGGCCGCCCGGAATTCCAGTATATCTGCAGGCACCTCCGCCATGCCGTCCTCTGCGCGTCCGAATTCTTCAATACGCCGACTCGGCACGCCGCTAGTCCTGACAGATCGCAGCCTGGCTGCAATTGAGGGCATCATGACGGCTTCCCATCGCATCTGGCCAGCCATGCTGGCTGCCATGTCGATCGCAACGGCCGCCGCGGCATCGCCGCTCACGGTTGCGGACTATCTGAAATCGCACTCTCGTGACGTCGGCCCGCTCGGCGCGTCTGTCGCGTTTGACCGCGCCTTCTACAGCAAACGTCTGTTTGTTATGGGCGAGGTCCATGGCATCGCGGCAGGACAGGCCCTGGACCTGGCGATCCTCAGGCATCTGAATGCGCGCGCTGGCGTCCGCGTCTATGTCGCAGAGGTCGACGCCGCTCAGGCTGCGCGATTCAATGCGTTCCTTGCCGACGGGGATCAGCGCCACTTGCAGACGGTCTTTGGGGGGTGGGCGGCTGAAGACGCTCAATGGGGCAATCAGGATTTCGTCAACAAGATCATTGCGGTGCGGCGCTTGAATCAAAGCCTGCCGGCGTCGAAACGCATTCGCTTCGTCGGCGTCGATCAGTTACAGAACCCGCAGATCGCCCGCACTTATCTGGCGGCGTTGATGAGGGGCCTCAATCTGGCTGCATGGCCGGAAGGGGCGGCCCTTCGCGATCGCCTGAGCGAGGCAGGGCCAGTGCCAACAGCCCGCGCCATGATTGCAGAATTGCAGGCGGTGCGCGCCAGCATGTCCGCTGACGCGCCGCGCGATGTTCCGCAGGCGCGTTGGCACGAAATTCGGGCCGCCCTGCTCAGCCTTGCCGGCGCACCGCGTCAGGGCCGCGAGGACAGGATCACCGCCAACATCGAGCGCCTCTATGACGAGCCGGGCATGGCCGGCCAGAAAGCCTACGGCCTGTGGGGACTGTTCCACGTGATCCAGGCCCGGGCCTCCGGCTCCAGTCCGTTGGCCTATCGGCTGGGTCGGCCTGGAGGTCCGCTGTCCGACAAGGTTGGATCCATTCTTATCGTTGCCCTCAACAGCCAGATGATGATGCCCTCGGCGGCGCTGCCGACCTTTGCAAGAGGCAAGGGGCGCTATGTCGACATGCCCTACACAATGGACAATGAAAGAGCCGTACTGCTGAACGGCATCGGCCCCATCAGCGCCGTCGCCAAGGGGCGCGCAACCCTGGTTCAGCTCAATGGAGAAGGATCGCCTTATTCCCGCTCCGATCTGCTGACCCGGACCTCCGGCTTCTACGCCAGATCCCAACCCTTCCAGATTGAAGGTGCCACGGCGTCGCCGGGCGGCGCGATAGACTATCTGCTGGTGGTGCGGGATTCGCCCGCGACACGACCCATTGACGCCGCCCCCTGACAGCGGGGTCTAGGCCTTGGCCCGGTGATAGGTCAGGGCGAGCGCGATAAGGTGCTTAAGCGCCGCCTCAGGCGGCGGTGATCCCGTCGAGAAGATCACCGCGCGTTGGCCTTCGTACTGGAACGCGTCCGGATAGAGCAGCCGGTAGCTGTCCATGAGGGTTGTCTTGCAGTTGACGAACATCGCATAGCGATCCGGTGACCCCTTAACCGCGTCGATGCGGAGGGTCGTGCCTGTACGCGGCCGCGCGGTCAGATACGCTGGCTGCCCCCACTTCAGGGTTTCGACGATCTTGCCGACATCTGAATCAGCCGCCGTCTCCAGGATCAATCGGCGCAATTCCAAAAGCCCGGTGCGCAGGGCGGGCGGATAAGCGTCGAAGACCGTGCCGACGTCGGACGCCATCGCAACCTTCTCCACGTCCGCTGGTTAACCCGGTCCCAGCCCAGGAGATCATCATGATCCACGAATCTAAAATTCTCGAACACATGGAAGTCATCGGTTCCGATGGCGGCCATGTCGGCAAGGTTGACCGCGTTATGGGCGGTGACATCGAACTGGCCAAGTTCGACTTCGGGTCAGGCTTCAAGCACCACCTTATTCCCATGGTCTGGGCGGAGGATATCCGGGACAACAAGATTTGTCTCAACCTCACCAAGGACGCCGCCAAGGCCGCCTGGCGCGAAAGGACCTGACCGACGGGAGCT
>JANNFM010000316.1:0-7104 GCA_031379795.1 Alphaproteobacteria bacterium | reverse complement strand
GGCCCCGCCGCAGATCGCACGACCGACAAGAGCCCCACCACCCGTGTCGTGCGTCGCTTTGGCCCACGGGACTGGATCCGGGATGGCGAGCGGCTGTCCATGGTTCACACGCTCCGCAACGTCACCGGACCGCTCTATCTGCGCGTTCGAGGCACCAACGGCGCGGAACTGGAACCCACGCCCGACACCGCCGGCGAAGACCCCTGGTCGGACCTGTGGTTCTACGCCAATCCGGTGTTCATCGCGGTGAAGTGAGGCGGAGGGCGGCGGCCAGAGCCTCGCTGGTCTGTTGGTAGAACCCCGCCATGCGCTCCAGGCGCTGGCGCACAACTGGCGAGTCCACCGCAGCCACCCCACCGCTCAATCGACCAGCCATCGCCGCCAGCAATCGGTTTTGTGCGTCGATCATGCCAGCAAAGTTTTCGGACGCCTCATAGAGGATGCGTCGGCTGCCGCGCGAGCCGCGTCGTCGGACCAGACCGTACTGCTCCAGTAGTCGGGCAGCCACGCTGGCGCTGCTCTTGCTGACTTTGAGGTCTGCCACGATGACGTCAAGGCTCGCAGGTGCCTCGCACAACAGCAAATAGCCATAGAGGCGCGCAGGCCCGGCCGGCACACCCCAAGGCATCAGCAGGCTCGCCATGTCCTCGATGAATCTGGAAGCACCTTCAGTGCTGTTTGACATATTCGGCATATTCCGAATATAGAGAATTTCCCGTAAATGTCCAGCAGTTGAACCGCCAAGGTGACGTCGTGATCAAGATCTCGCTGCAGATCATCATATGGACCGCTGTACTCGGTGCCCTTGTACTGTGGCCGGCGGGAACCTGGGCGTTCCCCGGTGCCTGGGTGCTGATGGGACTGTTCGCGGCAGGTGGCCTCGCCATCACGGGCTGGCTCTACAGGTTCAGCCCCACCCTCCTGAGCGAGCGCATGGGCGGGGCCGTGCGCAAGGATCAGAAGCCATGGGACCGCGTCCTGCTGACGATCTTTCTGTTGGGGTTCTGTGGCTGGCTTGGGTTCATGGGTTGGGACGCTGCCCGTGCTGACTTTGCCGGAGTCCCGGTCTGGCTTCAGGCGTTGGGCGGAGTCGGGGTCGTCGCCTACATGCTGATTGCCTGGCGAACCTTTCGCGAGAACGCCTTCGCGGCACCGGTGGTCAAGATTCAGGCGGGCCAGCGGGCCATCACCACCGGCCCCTACGCCGTTGTTCGCCACCCGATGTACTCGGGCCTGCTGTTCTTCTTCTGCGGCATACCTCTGCTGCTCGGCTCATGGCGCGGACTTCTGGTGGCGACCCTGTTCATCCTGGGCGTCGCCTATCGCGCCGTGAAGGAAGAAGAAACACTGAGCGCCGAACTCCCCGGCTACGCGGACTATCTCGCCAAGGTGAGTTTCAGGCTGGTCCCTTACGTCTGGTGAGGCGGGTGGGCCCCTACCCAGCGAAATCGTCTCGAAACCGGTCGATCTGGTGCATCCGGGCGTGCAGGACCGTCACGATGCCGATGTCGCCCGAGACCAAGGTCTTCCAGTAAATCAGGTGCTGCTCATAGCGGCAGACATAGCCCTCAACGCCGAACTCTGCCGGGACCGGGCGCCAAGGGAAGTCACGCGCCGCTATGGCCTCGAAACGGGCAAACAGACCCTGGATATAGCGTTCGGCTTGTGCATCGCCCCAGGTCGCCTCTGTGTAGTCCCAGATTTCATCAATCCTGTGCGCCGCAGCCGACTGGACGTGATAGCCGGTCAACGGTCGGCGCGCTGTCGACCACGCGAGATCACAGTCTCGGCGTCAAGGACCTGATAGCTCTCGTCCGGCGCGGCAAAGGCCAGCTGCAGCTCCGCCTTCAGACGTTCGAAGGCGACATCATCGCTGCGGTTCATATCGCGCCGTATCAGGTCGCGAACATATTCACTGACATTCTCATAGGCGCCGTCGCTTGCGACGTTGGCCGTCACAAACTCGCCCAGCCGACCGCTGAGACGCACGTTGAGCGTCATGGCATTGGTCATACAGCCCTCCACAATCGTACAGAGGATAAGGAATATTGTGGACATTTCAATGTCCGGCACGCTGCATTTGTCAATAGCTGTGTGCTGTATCTACAGATTGTCCCTCAGCCACGCCGCCGCCTTGGCGACCGGGTTGGCGCGGGGGTCCAGGGGCTCACGGCGCAGTTTGGTGGATGAGAACTGCTTGGTCGAGACCGCCTCGCGCGGGCCGAAGGCCGAGCGATGCAGGATGCCGGCACACGCCGTGAAGGCCGGGCCGGAGGCGGCGTCGGCCAGATGCGGCACACGGCGCGGACGGCCCAGACGCACCGGACGGTCGAACACCCGGACGGCCACTTCGCGCACACCAGCGAGCTGGCTGGCGCCGCCGGTCAGCACCAGGCCCGCGCCGGGCTCGATGGGAGCTCCGGCAGCCTTGAGGCGGTCGCGGAGCAGTTCCAGGGTTTCCTCGACGCGGGGCGCAATGATGCCCTTCAACAGCGAGCGCGGTGCGATGACCGGACCGGCACCAGGGTCATCACCGCGCGGCGGCGCCTCGATCATCTCGCGGTCCTCGTTGGCCGAGGCGATGGCTGAGCCGTGCAGGGTCTTGATACGCTCGGCGCCGACGATAGAGGTCGACAGGCCGCGGGCGATGTCCTGGGTGACGTGCTGGCCACCGACCGGCACCGTCTCGACGTGCACCAGACTGCCGCCCCGGAACACAGACGCCGAGGTCGAGCCGCCGCCCATGTCGATGCAGACCGAGCCCAGGTCCATCTCGTCTTCTTCCAGTGACGCGAGCGCGGAGACAAACGGCGCGGCAACGACACCGTCCAGCTGCAGGTGCGCTCGCTCGACGCAGGCGCCAAGGGTGTTGAAGACGGTCTCGGCCACCGAGACGACCAGGAGCTCGACACCCAGAGTCTTGCCGAACATGGCGCGGGGATCGCGCACGCCACCCTGCCCGTCCACAGCCCAGCTCATCGGCAGGATGTGAATGGCGCGGCGGCCCGGCAGCTTGATCTGGGCCAGCGCATTGCTGATCGCGCGCACCAGATCGTTGTCCGCGATAGGGCGTGCGCCAATGGAGACGCGACCGGTGACCCGGGTTGAGGTCAACGCGCCTCCCGCCGTGGCGATGGTCACGCCCTGCACGTTGACGCCCGCAAGGTTCTCGGCGCGCTCCACCGCCTGGGCGATGGCGGCTGAGGCTTCGTCAAGATTGACGATGGAGCCGCCACGAATGCCGCGCGATTGCACATAGCCGACGCCACAGGTTGTCAGGGTCCGGTCGCCGCGATGAACACCCTCCGGTTTCATGATGAAGCAGGTGACCTTCGACGCGCCCAGGTCCACGGCAGCAATCACCTTGGGCGGGGCCAGCGCGGCCTTCAGGCCGTCGCGGTTGTCCCGACGCTGGTCAGCCCGGCGCAGGTCTGGCTTGCGTTCGTCCTTCTTGCCGTCCGAGGATTGGGTGTCCATGCTACGCGGGGCGGTCTTCAACATCGGGTCTTGTCCTTACACGCCGTCAGCGAGCGGAGTGGTGGGCGCGAGGGGTTCGGCGGCGCGCGGCCGGAAGGCCACGGTGTCGGGATTGCGAAGATCGATGCGTTCGAAGCCGAGCGCGATCAGATGTGAGCGCTTTTCCAGCTGTTCCAGCCGAACCAGAGCCTGCTCCTCGTCGACCGCCGGCAGCTGGATCAGGGAGCCATCCTTCAGACGCAGATCCCAGCGGCGATCATCGACCCGGATCAGCGCCTCCAGGTGCGACATCAAGACCGGCCTTTGCGCCAACAGCGGCAGGATCTCGTTCGCATGCCGGTCACCGCCCGCCCCCACCACCAGCGGCAGACCTGAGAAACGCGCAGGGTCTGCCTCCGGGATCGTCCGGCCCTGGTCATCGATCACGACACTGCGGCCCTGATGCTGCCAGACCGCGAGCTGGCGACGTTCCTTGACCGAGATCAGCAGGGTGTCGGGCAACATCCGCGAGACGCGAGCTTCCTGTACCCAACCCACCGTCTCCACCCGCGCCTTGACGGCGTCGAGGTCAAGACCAAGCAGAGGCTGGTCCTTTGAAAGGTTGGCCGCCGCCAGAATATCCGGCCTGGCCAGTTTTGAGGCACCCGTCACCTGGACAGCGTTGAGGCGAAAGCCGGCACCGGCGAACTTGCTATCCACGCCGGTTCCGACAGCGTCGGCGATCTGCTGTCCGCGTCCACCGGTCGCGAGCGTGATAGCCAGCGCCAGAGTCAGGACACCGCCGGCGATCATCAGAACATGTTGAGGGGTCAGGCTGTTACGACCCCCCTCCGCCTTCGCCGTGGGGCGCCGGGTCGGACTAGCGGGCGTCTTCGCCCGAGGTTTCGCCGTAGCTCGCGATCCCCCCCGCACTGCCGCGGGCATAAGCGTCCTCCGTAATCCAAAGCACCAGTTGGTCAAAATCCACCCCGCCCGCCGCCGCTTGCTCAGGTACGAGCGAGGTGGGCGTCATCCCCGGCTGGGTGTTGACCTCCAGTAGGACCAAAACGTCGTTAATATCGTCATAACGCAGGTCGGACCGCGTGACGCCCCGGCAGCCCAGGGCGGCGTGGGCCATCTCGGATAGTTTTTTCGATTTTTCAATTACATGCGCAGGTATTCTCGCTGGAACGATGTGCTGAGAACCACCGTCGGAGTACTTGGCGTCATAATCATAAAAGCCTGTGGCGGGAATTATTTCCGTCACCGTCATCGCCTTGCCGTCCATGACGCCGACCGCGAGCTCCAGCCCACGAATATAGGGCTCCACCATCACCTCTTCGCCAAACGTCCAGGATGGAGCGACGACTTCCTGTGGTGGGCCGTTGGCGCCTTCGAAAACCAGGAAGACGCCGACCGAAGATCCCTCGGCATTGGGCTTCACCACATAAGGCGGCACCATCACGTGGGCCGCCGCGACATCGAACCGGTTGAACAGGCCGCCCCCAGGAACGACCACACCCGCCGCCGCCAGCACCGCCTTGGACTTGGCCTTGTCCATGGCCAGCGCGGAGGCCAGAACACCGCAGTGGGTGTAGGGAAGGCCGAGGGTTTCGAGCACACCCTGCACGCAGCCATCCTCACCCCAGGCGCCGTGAAGGGCGTTGAAGCAGACGTCGGGTTTCAGCCGCGCCAGCACCTGCGCCAGATCGCGCCCGGCGTCGACCCGGGTCACCCTGGCGCCCAGACGTTCCAGCGCGTCGGCGCACTCGCGGCCCGAGACCAGGCTGACCTCACGCTCGGAGGACAGTCCGCCCAGCAGGACCGCGACGTGGTGGCCGGAAAGGGGTTGGGTCATGGGCGACTCGAATGGCAGCTGATGATGCATCCCGCGGTGGCGGACGGGGCAGGCGGGGTCAAGGACGTATGGTCATTCCGCGCAGTTTGCTGATCGCCCAGAACAGGACCGCAAGCCCGCATCCGGCCACGATGCCCGCCGTCAGGTCCACGAGCAGTGTCAGGCCAAAGGTGGCCAGCAGAACGGCAGCCGCCCGCCACTGGGTCAGCAGGCTGGCGAATTCGCGGCGCTCAATCATGTTCCACGCCACGACGACCAGGAGTCCTGCGAGCGCGGCCAGCGGAACATAGCTGGCCAGGGGCGCCGCCACTACCATGAAAGCCAGTAGAAATACGGCGTGCAGCATGCCAGCGACGGGGGTGCGGGCGCCTGCCCGGATGTTGGTCGCAGTCCGCGCGATGGTACCGGTAACGCTAATGCCGCCGAACAGGGCCGACGCCATGTTGGCGATGCCCTGGGCCACCAGCTCCATGTTCGAGCGATGAACCCGCCCGGTCATGCCGTCGGCCACCTTGGCCGAAAGCAGGCTCTCCAACCCCCCCAGCAGGGTGAAGGAGAGCGCCACCGGTAACACGGCCAAAAGCCGATCCAGGGTGATCGCTGGTAGATGCGGAGCCGGCAATCCCTGAGGGATGCCACCGAACCGGCTGCCGATGGTTTCTATTGGCAGGTGAAGCAGGCTCGCCACGACGGTGGCGGCGACAACCCCAACCAGCATGCCTGGCCATCCAGGACGCAGCCGCCGAAGGCCCATGATCAGGATCGCCACACTGAGACCCACAGCCAGGGCAACGGGATTGAGCGTTGGCAATGCCTGCACAAGCGCCACCAGTTTCGGCAATACCGGTCCAGGCTCTGCCCCGACCAGTTTCAATCCGGCCAGATCCTTGAACTGGCTGGTCAGGATGGTCACGGCGATCCCGCTGGTGAAGCCGACAGTCACCGCGTGCGGGATGTGGCGGATCAGCGTGCCCAGCCGCAGTGCGCCGACCAGGGTCAACATCGCCCCGGACAGCAATACCGTCAGAATCAGACCGTCGATCCCAAACCGCGTCACCGTGGCAGCGACCAGAACGATAAACGCTCCGGCTGGTCCGCCGATCTGATACCGACTGCCTCCGAGCGCGGATACCAGGAAGCCACCTATGATGGCGGTGAACAGTCCACGATCCGGCGACACGCCCGAGGCGACAGCAATGGCCATGGAGAGGGGCAGAGCCAGGATCGCGACGGTGAGGCCAGCCATGGCATCGCGGCGGAGCAGGTCGAACCCGTACCCTTCGAAGAGCGTTGTGGCGAGCTTGGGCCAGTAGCGGTGGGCCGAGGCGGTTCCATCCGACATGCAGAGGTCATAGGCCTCCGGGCGGTCCGCGGCCATGACGACCGTCAAATCAGGCCAAATCTCATGCCCGGCCGATCCGCTTGATCTCCCACTGCAGGTCGATGCCCGTCTTCGCCCTCACATCCGCGCGAACGGCCTCGCCCAGGCCCTCGAGATCGGCGGCGGTGGCTGTGCCGGTGTTGATCATGAAGTTCGAGTGCAGCGGCGAGAACATCGCGCCACCGTGCAGCTTGCCGCGCCAGCCCGCCTCGTCCACAAGCTTCCAGGACGAATGACCGGGGGGGTTCTTGAAGGTCGAGCCGCCGGTCTTTTCGCGGATCGGCTGGGTGGTTTCGCGGCGCGTGGTGATCTCGTCCATGCGCGTCTGCACGGCGGCCGGGTCATCGGGACGACCCTGATAGGTAGCCTGCACCCAGATGATGTCACCCGGCGCTTCGCTGTGGCGATA
>JANNFM010000471.1:0-5088 GCA_031379795.1 Alphaproteobacteria bacterium | reverse complement strand
CGCAGCCGAGATGGCCGTCACCGGCTCGAAGAAATCCGAACCCCGCGTCCCCTTCGGCACCCTGGTCGAGGCCGGCCTGCTGCGCGCCGGCGACCTGCTGCGCCCGGATAATTCCAAAGTCGACGCCGTCGACGACGACTGGGACCGGTTCGAAAGCTTCGAGACCTATGACACCTTCACGCGGGCCTGGATGAAGGAATGCCGCCGGGTCCTGAAGGACGACGGCGCGCTCTGGGTAATCGGCAGCTACCACAACATCTTCCGTTGCGGCGTGGCGCTGCAGGACCTGGGCTTCTGGATCCTCAACGACATCGTCTGGCGCAAGTCCAACCCGATGCCGAACTTCAAGGGCACGCGGTTCACCAATGCGCATGAGACCCTGATCTGGGCGTCCAAGTCGCGCGGTGGGCGGCGCTATACCTTCAACTACGACGCCATGAAGATGGCCAATGACGAACTGCAGATGCGCTCTGACTGGACCTTCGCGCTGTGCACCGGCGACGAGCGACTGAAGGACGACGCGGGCACCAAGGCCCACCCGACCCAAAAACCCGAAGCCCTGCTGCACCGGGTGATCATGGCCTCAACCCGGCCCGGCGACATCATCCTGGATCCCTTCTTCGGCACCGGCACCACCGGCGCCGTCGCCCGTAAAATGGGCCGCAAATACATCGGCATCGAGCGCGACGAGGGCTATGCCAAAATCGCCGCCGAGCGCATCGCCAAGGTGATCCCGGCCACCGCAGCCGAGATGGCCGTCACCGGCTCGAAGAAATCCGAACCCCGCGTCCCCTTCGGCACCCTGGTCGAGGCCGGCCTGCTGCGCGCCGGCGACCTGCTCTATGACCCGCAAGGTCGCCATTCGGCCCGCGTCCGCCCCGACGGCAGCCTGGTGGTGGGCGAACTCTCCGGCTCGATCCACAAGATGGGCGCCATGGTCCAGTCCCAGCCCGCCTGCAACGGCTGGACCTACTGGCACTTCAAAACCGACAAGGGCCTGGCCCCCATCGACGTGCTGAGGGCCAAGGTCCGGGCGCAACTGCCGATCTAGGGGCGTCGGCGCGACTTGTCCCCCAAATTTAGCTCGTCATTGCCCGGCTTGTCCGGGCAACCCATGATCACCGTGTTTCCCGAATAAGATCAAAACGTCGCCGCCGAGGTTCCCTCAAAACCGTCTGCGTTCATGGGTTACCCGGACAAGCCGGGTAATGACGAGCATAAATGAGATCGTGGTTGATCCCCACCCAACCCCCTTCGCCTCTGGACCCCGCCCCCGATCCCGGCCACCCTGATTTCCCGAAAAACCGGTTTGCCAGGGCCAGTATGATCGAACGTCACATATGAACCCGCGCGTCCTGGTGCTGACGCTCTGCACCTTCGCCTTCGGGTCGGCCGCCTTCATCTTCGCGGGCCTGCTGGAGCCGATGGCCAAAGACCTCGGCGTATCGACCGCCGTCGCCGGCCAGCTCCAGACCGCTTACGTCCTCACCTCCGCCCTGCTGGGACCCGTCGCGGCCTGGGCGCTGGGTCGCCTCGACCGCAAATTCGTGGTGATCCTGGGCCTCAGCCTGGCACTGGTCTTTCACATCGCCTGCAGCCTGGCGCCCAACTTCGAGACCCTGCTGATCCTCCGCGCCTTTGCCGGATTGGCCGGCGCCATGTCCGGACCGGCCGCCAGCGTGGCGGCGGCCTCCCTGGTCCCTCCCGAACGCCGGGGCTCCGCCCTGGCCATGGTCTCCGGCGGCATGACGCTGGCCTTCGTCATTGGCATCCCGATCGGCAGCGTGGTCGGTGCGATCTTCGACTGGCGCGCCACCTTCCTGGTCGCCGCCGCCCTGGCTGCCATAGCGCTGATCGGGGTTGTCTTCTTCCTGCCCCGCGTCCCCGCGCCGCCCAGACGCGAAGGCGGACGCGTCGATTTCTCCGGCATCTGGCCGCTCTACCTGACCAGCTTCCTGACCTTCGCCGCCAACATGACGCTCAACCTCTACATCGCCCCCATCGTGCGCGTCGGCACCGGCATCACCGGCGCAGGCGTGGCGTTCTTCCAGGCCATGATCGGGGTCGGCGCCGCCGTCGGCCTCTGGCTGGGCGGACGCGCTGCCGACCGCGGCGCTGGCAAGTCGTGGATCCTGCAAGGCATCGCCATCCAGGCGGCCGCCATGACCCTGCACCTGGCCGCCACGCACCAGCTGTTGCCCAGAGGCTGGGCCAGCGACGCGCTGGTCGCGCTCGCCATCTTCCTGGCCGCCGCGGCCCTGTTCTCGATCTCCCCCGTCACCCAGTCGCGCCTGATCCAGCTGACCAACGGCGCCCCCGTGGCGCTGGCCCTCAACGGCTCGGTGTTCTCCATGGGCCAGGCCCTGGGCGCGACCCTGGGCGGTGTCGCCTTGGCCAGCTACGGCGTCCCCGCCATCCCGGCCACGGCGCTGATGATGTCAGCGGTGGGGTTCAGCGTGCTGCTGTTCGTGTTTCCGGGGGGAGAGAAGGGGCCGAATGCGGGGAAATCCTGACGCGCAGACCCGACGCCAGAGCAACGAACCTGAGGCACCCAGACCACAAAATGCCCCGTCATCCCGGCCGCAGGCCTGCGTCAGCAGGCCGAAGAGCCGGGACCCAGAGCGGTGCGCTGGGCTACTGGGTCCCGGATCTCCGCTACGCTACGTCCGGGATGACGGAATTTAGGGATAGCTTAACGCGAGTTCGTTGCCCTGGCCCCGGTAAAAGCGGACCTGACGGACGTCGCCAATTGTCCTGCTGTTTGACCTTCGGGGTCGCGTCCCTCACCGTAGGCCCGGGTTGGGGGCGTTTCCGATGGCGGGCGTGACGGGCAAGGGTGCGCCTCGGCGGCGGCGGGTGAAGGCCGAGCCTTCGCCGACAACACCGGACGCCATCGAGATCGCCATGGAGGCCGAGGCGAAGGATGCTTCGCCTGACAGCCCGGCCCGCCGTGTGCTGCTGAAACAGGAACTGCTGATCGGGGCCGATCTGAAGCTGCGCGGCTGGCAGATCGCCAGCGAACGCGCAGGCTACGCCCTCAAACTCCTCACCGCTGCCGCCGGCCTCGCCGTGGCGGTAGCCGTGGGGCTGATGATCTGGTCCGCCAGCCGCGCCGACGGCCTGGTGATCGAAGCGTTCTCCGTGCCCCCGGCGCTGGCCGAGCGGGGGATCACCGGCGAGACCCTGGCCCGCCAGTTGATGGACGACTTGGCGGCCATCTCCGTGGTCGCGCAGTCGTCCGAACAGCAGCGAGGTCTGTCCGGCGACTGGGGCCAGTCGATCTCGATCCAGATCCCGCAGACCGGGGTATCGCTGGCGCAGATGAACGCCTGGCTACGCGAGACGCTGGGCCGCCAGAGCCACGTCAGCGGCGAGGTGATGGCGTCACCTGCCGGAACCCTGACCCTGGTCGCCCGCAGCGGCTCGCGTGGCCTGCCGCCGCTGACCGGCCAGGAGGCCGAGATGCCAATCCTTATCCAGCGGACCGCGGAAGCGGTCTACGCCCGTGAGCAGCCCCGGAGCTATGGTACCTACCTCTTCCGACAGGCCAGGTGGGACGAACTCAGCCCATGGGCTCGGTCGAGACTGTCGGCACCCAAAGCACGGGACAGAGCCTTGGCCCATGTCTATCTGGGGGTAGTAGCTGCACGAACCCAGGGCGATCTGGCGTCTCGTGCGCAAAATCAGAAGTCGTCTGCCGCGGACCCCGCATACCCGACGGCCAACATCCTTCTGGCTGATCTCGAATCCGGCTTCGGCCATCCGGAGACCGAGCAGCGCCTTCAGCAAAGACATCTCAAACTCCAAGCGGCGGACACCACCTACGTGGCTGAATACAAGCGACAGCGGAATGCAGTCAGACGACGCGTAATTGCTGAACTGGACGGCGACTGGATCGAGGCGCGCTCGCAGGCCCAGGGCAACCTCGGCAAGGTCATGCTAGGAGACAACTCCACCACCAACCGGACACCCCTGAACATTGCCCGCGCCAACGCGGCCCTGCACGACCTCCGCCAGGCCCAGGCCGATCTGACCGGATTCGAACCGACGACGCCCGATGACGAGCAATTGATCCGGTCCTTCACCCTGTTGGTACGGATCAGCGCCGGGGACTGGGCCGGTGTGGTGGCTGCGGCGGACGCCGTGCTGGCCGACCAGGAGCTGCTTGCGGACAAGGGCATCTACCGCCCGGTCCCCCGCGCGCAGAAGGCCGTGGCCCTGGCGCACCTGGGGCGGATGGCCGAGGCGCAGGCGCTGGTCGGTGGAACCCCGCTGGACTGCCAGCCCTGCGTCATGGCGCGGGGCGAGATCGCCGCTCTGGCCGGACAGCCAGCGCTGGCCGATCACTGGTTCGGGGAAGCGGTGAAGATGGCGCCCTCGCTGCCGATGGCGTCCACCGCCTGGGGCCGGGTGCTGTTGGACCGGGGCCAGACCGACAGGGCCATCGCCCAGTTCGAGATCGCCAACCAACGCGGCCCGCAATTCGCCGACCCGCTGTCGTGGTGGGGCGAGGCGTTCCTCCGCAAGGGCGAGACCAGGGCCGCGATCAGGAAGTTCCGCGAGGCCGACAAGTACGCCCCCCGCTGGGGTCGCAACCACCTGCTCTGGGGTGACGCCCTGGCCAAGCTGGGCAAGACCGACAAGGCCCGCGAGCAGTGGCGCGCGGCGGCGGGGATGGACCTGTTGGCGGCGGATCGGGCGCGGGTCAGCCAGCTGTTGGCGCGGGCGGAAAGACCCTGATCCTCGTCGGGTGGCCTGTGCCCCGGTGAAGGCGCGGGGTAGGGTGCACACGGCGGATGCTCCCCCAGGCGCGAAGCGCCGACCAAGGGGAGCTGTCTGTCCGGACGCCGTCCGGGCAGACTGAGGGGGTTGCAACCCAGAGCCTGTCTTTGGCTGATCAAACCCCCTCCGTCTCGCCGTCGATGACGACGATCCACCTCCCCCTCATCGCGCACAGGTGCGCTGGGGGAGGATCTATTTCAGGGTTGCCGCTGTCGATAGCAAATGAAGATGTCCGCTTTTCGTAGCTAATCAAATGTCCGCTTCTGTTGTTGTGTTTGGGCCTGTGGGGTTGTGGTCGAGGCGGAG
>JANNFM010000313.1:0-12775 GCA_031379795.1 Alphaproteobacteria bacterium | reverse complement strand
CTGGGCTATGAGCCCCGCGTGGCGTTCATGAGCTATTCCACCTTCGGCAACCCCATGGGCGAACGCTCGGCCCGCGTCCGCGATGCCGTGGCCATGCTGGACGAGATGGACGGCATCGACTTCGAGTACGAAGGCGAAATGCCGCCGGAACTGGCGCTGGAGCCGGAATCCCGCGGTGCCTACCCCTTCATGCGCCTGACCGGCCCGGCCAATGTGCTGATCATGCCGGCCATCCATTCAGCTGCTATCTCGACACAACTCATCAAGTCGCTGGGCGGTGCCGAGGTGATCGGCCCGATCCTGCTGGGCCTCGATAAGCCGGTCCAGATCTGCCCGCTGGGCTCGTCGGTCTCCCGCATCCTGCAGATGGCGACCTTCTGCGCCTACGACCGGCCGCTGGTGGAGCTGGATCTGTGAGGTAGCAGTTGCAAAACCGGGTGGAGGCGTCTGAAGAAGCTTCCCCCGGGATTACCTCCCCCGCGAAGCGGCGGGAGGGGGACCGCCGGCCGAGGCCGAAGGCCGCAGAGCCGGGGGTGGAGGGGGCGAGCCGCAGGCGCAGCGCGCGAAACGTGTGTGCATCCCGGATTTCCGGAAATGAAGCTTGTTGCATGACCAACTTGCTTGACCAAGCCTCTTGGCCAACATAGCTTCCGCGACATGACCATCAACGTGAACATCGGCGAGGCCAAGACGCGGCTCTCGGAACTGGTCACCCGGGCGCTGGAGGGTGAGGAGGTCATCCTTCAGAAGGCCGGGCGCCCGGTGCTGAAGCTCATGCCGCTGGCCGAGGCGGACAGGCTGGACGCCGAAAGGGTCGCAGCCCGGCGCACCGCTGGCGTCGGCGCGTTCCAGTCGGCGTTTTCGGGCCAGGATCTCAGCCTGGAGGTGTTGAAGACCGATCGCGACGATCCGCTTGTGCGGTTCCGGAGGAAGTTTGGACCTGCTGCTTGATACGCACGTCCTGGTCTGGTTTGCGGCCGGAGACAGGCGCCTTGGGTCGGATTTCCTCAGCCTGCTGCCGAACCCCCGGACGCGCCTGTTCGTCAGCGCCGTGACCGCACATGAATACGTTGATCTGCTGACCCGCGGGCGCTTTGGCGAAGGGGTGGACCTGGATCAACTGCGCGACGTCATGGGCTTCCATCTGCTCGACTTTCCGGCGGAATGCCGGGCGGCGGCCCAGACGCTGCCGGACATTCACCGCGACCCCGTCGACCGCATGCTCATCGCCCACGCCATCACGCTCGACCTGCCCCTGGCGACCGCCGACGCCATGCTGGCGCGCTATCCGGTGCGGATTGTGTGGTGAGGGGGCGGTGATGGCAGTCCCGATGGGCTACTGGTCATTGCCAGAAGCAGCGCTGGATGACCCGCAAGAGGCCTGCGACTGGGCGCGGCGGGCCCTCAAGGTCGCGTTGCAAGCGAAAGATGCGAAGCAGGCGAACAGGCGAAAGCGCCAGGATCCGGACTCATAGCCGCCCCCTTCCACCCCCGCCCCCACCTTGCTACACAGCGCGCCCTCCAAAGGTCCCCGCGCCATGTCTGGCTATAGTCTGGGTATTGATTTCGGCACCACCAACACCGTGCTGGCCCTGGCCGACGCGGACGGGCCCGCACGTCTGGTCACCTTCCCCGCACCGGAGGGGGAGCTGTTTGCGTTTCGCAGCTGCATCTCGTTCTACGCGCCGGCCGAGGCGCCGCAGGACCGGCACATCGCGGCCGGGCCCTGGGCCATCGACGCCTATGTGGAGGACCCGGCGGACACCCGGTTTATCCAGTCGTTCAAGAGTTTCGCCGCCCAGGAAAGCTTCACCGAGACCCAGATCCTGGGGCGGCGTTACCGGTTCGAGGACCTGCTCTCCACGTTTCTGCTGAAGGTGCGCGACTATGCGCGCGGGGCGCTCACCGGCCTGCCGGACCGGGTGATCGTGGGTCGACCGGTGACTTTTGCCGGGGGTGCGCCGAAGGAGAGCCTGGCGCTGGAGCGCTATGAGATCGCCTTCAAGCGGATGGGTGTGAAGGAGGTGCTCTATGCCTATGAGCCGGTCGGCGCGGCCTTCTTCTTTGCGCGCGAGCTGAAAGAGGACGCCACGGTGCTGGTGGGCGACTTTGGCGGCGGCACCTCGGACTTTTCGATCATCCGGTTCGAACGTCACGCGGGCGAGATGCGGGCGATCCCACTTGGGCGGGCCGGGGTCGGTGTGGCGGGCGACGCCTTCGACTACCGGATCATCGATAATCTGGTCTCGCCTGAACTGGGCAAGGGGTCGAGCTACCAGACCTTCGGCAAGACCCTGCCGATCCCCAACCGCTACTACGCCGCCTTCGCCCGCTGGGATCAGCTGGCGATGATGCGCGCCAGCCGCGATATGCGCGAAATCCGCAAACTGGTGCGCGAGGCCGTGGAGCCCGAGAAGATCACCCGCCTGGTGGAAACTCTGGACGAGAACTACGGCTACCGCCTCTACCGTGCGGTCTCGAAGCTGAAGGAGGCGTTGTCGACACAGGAGACCGCGGAGTTCCGGTTCGAGGCCGGATCAATCCGGATTGTCCACGACGTGCCGCGCGCCCGGTTCGAAGGCTGGATCGCCCCCGAACTCGGCAAGATCGAGCTGGCCGTTGATCAGGCCCTGGCCGACGCCAACCTGACGGCCAGTGGCATAGACCGGGTGTTCCTGACCGGCGGGTCGTCGCTGGTGCCAGCGGTCCGCGCCATCTTCCACCGCCGGTTTGAACCGGGCCGCATCGAGACCGGCGCGGAGCTGGAATCCATCGCGTCGGGCCTGGCGTTGATGGCGAGGGAGCGAGATCTGAGCCAGTGGACGGCGCGGGCTGGGTAGGTACGCTCCTCTCCGCTTCGCCCGTTGGCAGATTCCCTTACCTCCCCCGCGCATCGCGCGGTGGGAGGGGGACCGCCGGCCAAGGCCGAAGGCCGTAGAGCCGGGGGTGGAGGGGGCAAGCCAACGGCGCGGCGTCTCCCCCACGGCAGACCTCACCAAATGTCATGAGTCCGTTACGTTACGTCTGAGGCCCGCCCCCTCCACCCCCCGCTCTTCGGCGGGCGGTCCCCCTCCCGCCGCTTCGCGGGGGAGGTAAGAGTTACGGCGCGACCTCGGCGCCGAACGCCAGGACATCCTCGATCAGGGACGCGGCGGCAAGCTTGACCAGCTCACCGCCCTTTTCCGGCGTGGCCTGGCCGGGGTCGGAGCCCATCCGCCCGTCGGCATAGCGGGCGCGGAAGTCAGCGGCCTCGCGGATCGGTCCGGTAGGCGCGATCTGCGGTGCGTAGTTCGCGGCCTTGATGCTGTCCGGATAGGCCCACTGGGTGACAGCGATCTCGGACGGTGTCGCGTGGCTGCCGTGCCCCGTCGGAAACTGGCGGCCAGCCAGGGCCAGCACACCCTTCAGCTCCCACCAGTTCTTCTGCTTGCAGGCAAAGCCGCGCTTGCCGCCGGAATAGCTGACCTCGGAATAGAGTTCCGAAAATGCCGCGTCGATGGTCGCCGTGTTCCCGCCATGGCCGTTCAGGAAATAGATCTTCTCGAACCCGTGGTGGGCCAGGCTGCGCACCCAGTCGCCGATGGCCAGCATGAACGTTGAGGGCCGCAGCGCGATGGTGCCTGGGAAATCCAGATGGTGCTGGGCCATGCCGATGTTGAAGGTCGGCGCGATCAGGATGTCGCCGGTCTTCTGCGCCTCATGGGCGATGATCTCGGGGCACAGCCAGTCGGTGCCGAGCAGGCCCGTGGGCCCGTGCTGTTCGTTGGACCCGATAGGGATCACCACCGTCTTCGAGCGCGCCAGAAACCCTTCGATCTCGGCCCAGGTGGAGAGATGGAGCAACATTGGGTCGGCCCTCGTGATCTGCACTACGTCAGCGGGTCTCAGGCATATTACCTTCCGCATCGCACGGTAAGGTCAATCTCCCGCGACTTCGATCCGCAGGTCGGTGGCCTGCATGCCGACCAGCCGCCAGCCGCCCTTGACCTTGGCAAACGTCAGCAGGCAGCGATCCGGGACCTGAGTGTCGACCAGGCAGGCGCGATTGACGCCTACCGTCTTCATCCGGCCCGCGATCTGATCCGCGCCCGGGGCGGTGGTCAGCGCCTGGCCAGTGCCGGCAGCCACCATATGCAAGGCGTCCGGGCCGATCATCCGGTCCAGGGCGAATTCCGACGGCCCGCCCTCTACGTCCAGCGCCCTGGGCCGGGCGACGTCGGACATCTGGCGCCGCACATCGTCGCGCACCGCCGGACGATCAATCTCGGCCTCGAAGGCGACGCGGTCACCCCTGGCGGCGGCGGCCAGAAGGCGACTGGCACTGTCGGCGGCCCCTTGCGGCGCAGGGCCGCCGCAGGCGGAGAGGACGATGAGGGAAAGGACAGCCAACTTTCGAATCATCGCCGGAAGGTCCTCGCCCGCGACGGTCTTCGCAAGAGTCCTTGGCCACACATGTTGCGCTCCGGGCCTCTCTCCGCCTACTTCCTACCCACAGTATCTTCGCGAGGTAGTCCATGTCCGACGGTGAGGTTTTTCCGGTTCCCGACGCCTGGGCGAAAAAGGCCCACATGACAGCCGCCGCCTATGACGCCGCCGTCCTGCGCGTGGATGCTGATCCCGAAGGCTACTGGTCCGACATCGGCCACCGGCTGGACTGGATGACCCCGTTTACACAGGTCAAGGACGTCTCGTTCCACAAA
Source organism: Alphaproteobacteria bacterium (assembly GCA_031379795.1). Taxonomy (GTDB): domain Bacteria; phylum Pseudomonadota; class Alphaproteobacteria; order Caulobacterales; family Caulobacteraceae; genus Phenylobacterium. Next base: position 8,075 of record JANNFM010000313.1, on the reverse strand, counting down.
CAGGACTTCCGGGTGCGCTGGTATGGCGACGGGGTGCTGAACGTCTCGGTCAACTGTCTGGACCGTCACCTCAAGAGCAACGGCGATGCCGTCGCCCTGATCTGGGAAAACGATGACGGCAGCGCGCACGACAAGCTGACCTATCGCCAGCTGCATGCCGAGGTGTGCCGCTGGGCCAATGTGCTGAAGGCCAGGGGTGTCAAAAAAGGCGACCGGGTCACCATCTATCTGCCGATGATCCCGGCGGCGGCGGCGGCGATGCTGGCGTGTTCGCGGATCGGGGCGGTGCATTCGGTGGTGTTCGGCGGGTTCTCACCCGACAGCATCGCCGGGCGGATCCAGGACTGTGACTCGAGGATCGTAATCACGGCGGATGAAGGTTTGCGGGGCGGCAAGGTCGTGCCGTTGAAGGCCAACGTCGACGCGGCGCTGAAGTCCTGTCCCGGTGTGACGGATGTGGTCGTCGTCAAGCGCACGGGCGCCGATGTCCCCATGACGCCGGGCCGTGACGCCTATTTTTCGGACCTCAAGAGGACGGTCTCCGACGTCTGCGACCCGGAGCCGATGAACGCCGAGGACCCGCTGTTCATCCTTTATACGTCGGGGTCCACGGGCAAGCCCAAGGGCGTGCTGCACACCACCGGCGGGTATCTGGCCTGGGCCGCCTGGACCTTTGAAACGGTGTTCGATTACCGGGCCGGCGAGGTGTTCTGGTGCACGGCGGATGTGGGCTGGGTGACCGGGCATTCCTATGTGGTCTATGGCCCGCTGGCCAATGGGGCCACCAGCCTGATGTTTGAGGGCGTGCCCAACTATCCGACCTCGTCGCGCTTCTGGGAGGTCTGCGACAAACATCAGGTGGAGATATTCTACACCGCACCCACCGCACTTCGGGCCCTGATGCGGGAGGGCGATGAGCCGGTGACCCGCACCTCGCGCAGCTCGATCCGCCTGCTGGGCACAGTGGGCGAGCCCATCAATCCCGAGGCCTGGCTCTGGTATCACCGCGTCGTGGGCGAGGGTCGCTGCCCGATCGTCGACACCTGGTGGCAGACCGAGACCGGGGCCTGCCTGATGACGCCATTGCCCGGTGCCCATGCCCTGAAGCCGGGGTCCTGCGCCAAACCGCTGCCGGGCGTGATGCCGCAGTTGGTCGACGCCGAGGGTCAGGTGCTCACCGGCGCGGTCAGCGGCAATCTCTGCATCACCGACAGCTGGCCGGGCCAGATGCGCACGGTCTATGGCGACCATCAGCGCTTCATCGACACCTATTTCTCGACCTATCCCGGCAAGTACTTCACCGGCGACGGGGCGCGGCGTGACGCCGACGGCTATTACTGGATCACGGGCCGTGTGGACGATGTGATCAACGTCTCTGGCCACCGGCTGGGCACTGCCGAGATCGAGAGTGCGCTGGTGGGGCATCTGGCGGTGGCTGAGGCCGCCGTGGTCGGCTATCCGCACGACATCAAGGGCCAGGGCATCTACTGCTATGTGACGCTCAAGGTCGGCGTCGACGCCACCGACGCCTTGCAAGCCGATCTGCGCGGCCATGTCCGGCGCGAGATCGGGCCGTTCGCGGCACCCGACGTGATCCAGTTCGCGCCCGGCCTGCCCAAAACCCGTTCGGGCAAGATCATGCGCCGCATCCTGCGCAAGATCGCCGAGGATGACCTGTCGAACCTGGGCGACATTTCCACCCTGGCCGAGCCCGCCGTGGTCGACGATCTGGTCCGCAATCGCGCCGCGCGCCGCGGTGATGACGAGATCATCAGCGATGGCCAGCGCGTCTCCACCCGCGAGATCGAGGCTGTACTGGCGGGCCACGGCGCGGTCGCGGAGGCGGCCTGCGTGGGCTTCCCCTCGGCCACGCGCGGCGAGGCGGTCTGGGCGTTCGTGACACCTGAGGAGGGCGCGATGGTGAGCGACGTGCTGGCCGCCGACCTCAAGGGCTGGGTGCGCCGGGAGCTTGGGGCGCACGCCGTGCCGGAAGTGGTGCAGTTCGGGCCCTTGCCCAAGACGCGATCCGACGAGGTGGTGCGGCCATTGCTGGAGCGGATCGCCACCACCGGCGAGGCCGGCGATGTCTCGGGCCTGGCCGACACGGCGGTCGCCGATTATCTTGTGGCGACCCGGACCGACGCCCTGGGCTGATGTCGCCGGACCTTCCGCCTGCGCTGCGCGGCGCCATCGACCGGGAAATGGCCGGGGTCTCACGCCAGACCATGGCTGAGCGGACGGCTGCCACCACAACGGCCTACCGCGCGGGCGGGACATCGGCGGCGGCGATCCGGGGCCGCGACGATGCGCTGGCCTATGCGCTGGCCCGGCTTCCGGCCACCTATGCCGCTTGCGCCGAAGTGTTCTCGGAGGCCCTGCGCAGGGTTCCGGGATTTGCGCCGACCAGCCTGCTTGATGCAGGTTGCGGCCCCGGTGGCGGCAGCTGGGCCGCTGTGGAGGCCTGGCCCACGCTGAGCGCCGTGACCTGGCTCGACGCCAATCCACCATTTCTGGACCTGGCGCAGCGACTGGCGACGGACGGCTCCCTTCGGACCGCCATCGTTCAGCGCGGCGATCTGCTGGCCGGCGGCTACCCTGTCGCTGATCTGGTGCTGGCCAGCTATGCCCTTGCCGAGATCGCGCCCGCGTCGCAAGGCCTGGTCGTGAGGCATCTGTGGGAGGCCTGTCGCGGCGTTCTGGCGCTGGTGGAGCCAGGTACACCGGCCGGCTACGCGCGAATTCTGGCCGCGCGCGACACTCTGATCGCCGCCGGCGCGACCGTCGTCGCGCCGTGTCCACATCACAACGCCTGCCCGCTGGTCGACCCGGACTGGTGCCACTTCAGCGTCCGCCTGGCCCGCAGCCGCGACCACCGGTTGGCCAAGGGCGCCGAGGTGCCCTACGAGGACGAAAAGTTCGCCTATCTGGTGGTGGCGCGTCCTGGCTTGGTGGTCGCGCCCGCCCAGTCGAGGGTCCTGGCCCGGCCTCGGGTTGGAAAGCCGGGCATTGACGTCAGGCTGTGCGGACCCGATGGCCTCGAACATCGCTTTGCCGCCAAACGAAACAAACCCGATCACGCCATTGCGCGCCGCCTCGATTGGGGCGACGTGTGGCCCAACTAGACATACCGGAGACGCCCCATGCCCAAGAGCCGTGAAATTCACCTGACCAAGCGCCCATCCGGCATGCCGACCGAAGCCGATTTCGCGCTGGTCGAGCGTGACGTCGCCGACGCGGTGGACGGCGAGGTGCTGGTCCAGAACCTCTACATGTCGGTCGATCCGGCCATGCGGCCACGCCTGACCGCCGGGCAGGAACTGGACGAAGCCATGATGGGTGGCGCTCTGGGCCGGGTGGTGCAGTCGAAGTCGGACGCCTTCGCAGTCGGCGACCTCGTCTCCAATCGCATGGGCTTCCGCGAATACTTCACCAGCGATGGCAAGGGCCTGACCGAGCTCAATCCCGATCCTGATCTGTCGCTGACCGTCCACATGCATGCCCTGGGCATGACGGGGTTCACGGCCTACGGCGGCCTGCTGCACATCGGACAGCTCAAGGAAGGCGAGCAGGTGTTCGTCTCGACCGCTGCCGGTGCGGTGGGCTCGGTCGCCGCCCAGATCGCGAAGATCAAGGGCTGTTACGTGGTGGGTTCAACGGGTTCGGAGGACAAGGCCCGCTGGCTGCGCGACGAGGTCGGCCTGGACGCAGTGATCGACTACAAGGTCACGCCGATCCGCAAGGCGCTGCAGGAAGCTACCCCCAAGGGCATCGACGTCTATTTCGACAATGTCGGCGGCGACCATCTGGAGGCGGCGCTGCGTCGGATGAACACCCTGGGCCGGATTGCGGTGTGCGGGTTCATCTCCGGCTACAATTCCGGCCACTCGCCGGTCTCCAACCTGTCCAACATCATCTATTCGCGGGTGATGCTGCGCGGCTTCGTCGGCACGGACTTTATGCACCTCTACGGCGACTTCCAACGCGATATGGCCGGCTGGCTGAAGGACGGTCGGGTCAAGTATCAGGAGACCATTCTGGACGGCATCGCTGCTGCGCCCCAGGCCCTGATCGGGCTTCTCCAGGGTGCCAATTCCGGCAAGATGCTGGTGAAGCTGGCGGAGTAGCCGGCCGACCTTCCGCCTAGCCCGCTCGTGTCGCGAATGGGACCACGATATCGGCGTCGGCGGCGATCCGGGCCCGGCCGCGCTCCTCGACCTTGCGGATTTCCTGCTGAAGGTAGGGCGCCATGAAGTCGATGAAGGCGCGAACGCGCGGGGTGTCCTTCAGCTCGCGGCGGGTGACGAGCCAGGAACTGGCGCGAGCTTCTTCGATGTCGTCGGAACAGCGCAGCATCTCGATATCGATGTCGCCAATCGTGCAGGGTAGCGCGCCGATCCCGAGGCCTGCCTTTACCGCATAGACCAGGCTGGCCATGCTGTTGGAGCGGGTGATCGGCATCTTGCCGCCGGCGTGGCGCATCATCCAGGTTACCGCCGGCACCTCGCCCATCTCCATGGCGACATCGATAAGGTCGTGAGACGCGAGGTCGTCGGTCGAGGCCGGGACACCGCGGCGGGCCGCGTAGTCACGGCTGCAATAAAGCGCCATGTGGTGGTCGCAGATCTTGCGCGCCACCAGGTCGGAGGCCACCAGCGCCCGGCTGGTGCGGATCGCCAGATCGACTTCGCCGCCCTCGAGGTCCAGCGACTTGTCGGTGATCAGAAGGTCCACCTGCACATCGGGATGCACCAGCCGGAAGGCCCCCAGCGCCGGGATCACCATGGTGTTGGCCACCAGCTCGTTGGTGGTGAGCCTGAGTGCTCCGGAGACCCCCCGCTCCTGGGTCGCGGCCAGGTTGGCGAAGCGGATGGCGGCAGTCTCCACCGCTTCGGCACCGGAAATCAGGCTGTGACCGATGTCGGTCAGCCGGCTGCCAGTCTGGCCGCGTTCAAACAGTTTCAGACCCAGGTCGTGCTCCAGGCTCTCGATGCGCCGGGCCACAGTGGTCTGGTTCACGCCCAGCGACTTGGACGCGGCCAGAGTGGAGCCGCCGCGCGCGACGGCCAGGAAGGCTTTCAGGTCATTCCAGTCGTACATTCGGCTATTCTGCGGTTATGCAGACCAATTCTGCAAGTGTGCCGATCATCCAGCGGCGACGACCACGCGTATCTATGGGGCGTCCACGATGAGTTCCCCAGCTGTGGTGGATGCAGAGTTTGCGATGCGACGGTGGTTCCCCCAAGTCCACATGACACGCTCGTAATCTGTCAATGCGCCGGTTGGGTGCTAGGACTGCCCCCAGATCCCAGCCCCAACCGGTATGCATATGCGGTCAGTCGCCAGAGCCCTCGGCATTGCCCTCCTCCTCATGGCCGTCAACCTTCCGGCTTCCGCGCTGGCCGCCGCGTCTGTGCCGCCCATCGCGTTCAAGTCGCGAACGCTGGACAACGGTCTGAAGGTCTATTTTTCCCGCGACCCCTCTACGCCGAACGTCACTGTCCAGGTCTGGTACGGCGTGGGCTCAAAGGACGACCCCGAGGGCCGTTCCGGCTTTGCCCACCTGTTCGAACATCTGATGTTCAAGGCGACGCGGAATCTCCCGTCAGAAGCCTTCGACCGGATGACCGAGGACGTCGGCGGCTTCAACAACGCTGGCACGGCGGATGACTACACCAACTACTATGAGGTGGTTCCCGCCAACCATCTGGAACGGTTGCTGTGGGCGGAAGCCGACAGAATGAGCACACTGGTCGTGGATGAGGCCAGCTTCAAATCCGAGCGCGATGTGGTCAAGGAGGAGCTGCGGCAAAAAGTGCTGGCCTCGCCGTACGGACGACTGATGGCGCTCTATCTGCCGCAGGCGAGTTACGGGGTTCACCCCTACAAGCGCCCCGGCTTTGGATCGATCGAGGAGCTGGACGCCGCCACGCTGGATGACGTCCGCGCCTTCCACCGCACCCATTACCGGCCCGACAATGCCGCGCTGATCGTCGTGGGCAACTTTGACGAGACAAAACTGAACCGCTGGGTGGACCGCTGGTTCGCGGGCCTCAAGAATCCGGCGGAGTCACGTCCTCTGGTCAGCGTTACGGAGCCGCCCCGCACCAAAGCCGGCGTCTTCGAGGGCTACGGCCCCAATGTGCCTTTGCCGGCGGTGATCCTCAGCTGGCAGGGTGCGGCGGCCTCCGACCCCGACGCCCCGGCGTTGAAGGTGCTCGATGCGATCCTCTCCGCCGGGAAGTCGTCACGACTCTACAACAGCCTGGTCTACGACCAGCAGATCGCCGCCGAGGCCTTCTCCAACGCCGATCTGCCGCACGATCCGGGACTGTTCATGGTGGGAGCCATCATGGCCAGCGGCCATACGATCCAGCAGGGGGAAGCCGCGTTGCTGGCCGAGGTGAAACGCCTCCGCGACGCGCCGCCCACGGCGGCGGAGTTGTCCGAGGCCAAGAATGAGCTGCTGGCCTCGGCGCTTGGCGAGCGCGAGACCATCGATGGCCGGGCGTCGGCGATCGGCTATGCGCTGCGGGTCGACGGCGACGCCAATGCGGTCAACACCCAGCTGGCCGCGCTGCAGGCCGTCACCGCCGCTGATGTCCAGCGGGTAGCGCGAAAATATCTGGCCGAAGACCGACGCATGACGATCCGTTACCGGGCCGAAAGCGAGCGCCCGGCCGGACAGACCGTCACGGCGAATCTCGTCCCGACGAGACCGGCGCCGATCTATCAGGGCCCGGTCTTTACCCTCGCCGCGGAAGCTGATCGTCAGGCGCCGCCTCCGGTCGGCGCGCCGGTCCAGTCGGTATTACCCAAACCGGCCGAGAAAACGCTGCCGAACGGACTGAGGGTGATCGTGGCGCGGTCATCTGACCTGCCGTTGGTCACTGCCGAGCTGACCGTCATGACCGGCGCCTGGGCCGATCCTCCCGGGTTGGGCGGTGCGACGGCCATGATGGCCGGCATGCTGACCGAGGGCACGAAAACACGTTCGGCTCAGGTGATCGCCAGCCAGACCGAGGCACTGGGCGCCTCGCTCAGCTCCGGCGGGGGTCAGGAGTCGTCGACCGTGACACTGACCATGATGCCGGACAGGCTGAAGGCCGCCATGGCGATCATGGCCGATGTGGTCCGGAATCCCGCCTTCGCTGCCGAGGAACTGGAACGTCAGCGTGAACAGGCGCTGGACGGCCTGCGGGTCGCCTATCAGCAACCGGGGCAACTGGCGGGGTTCGCCGCGGCCCCGGTCATCTATGGCGGCACTCCGTTCGGCCACGTGGCACAAGGCACGCCTGCCTCGATCCAGAAAGTGAAGCCCGCAGATCTTGCGGCGCTGCATGCCAAGGGGTTCCGACCCGACAACGCCATTCTGGTGCTGACGGGCGACATTTCGGCGGAGGCCGGCTTCGCCATCGCCCAGCAGACGTTCAGCGGGTGGGTGCCACCCGGATCGCCATTGACCAAGGCCCCGGTCATCCGGGCACAGACCCGCGCCCGCGCCGTCGCCATTGATATCCCGGGCGTCGGTCAGGCGTCGGTCAATGTTCTGGGCCCCGCCATCGCGCGGGGCGACGCAGACTATTATCCAGGCATCGTGGCCGCCACAGTGCTGGGGGGAGGCTATTCGGCGCGGCTCAATCAGGAAATTCGCATCAAACGGGGCCTGTCCTATGATGCGAGTGCGTGGCTCTCGCCGCGCCAGACCACGGGGTCATTCCAGGCGTCGTCCCAGACCAGGAACGAGTCTGCCGGTCAGGTGCTGGATCTGATCAACGCTGAACTGGCGCAGCTGGGCCGCGAACCCGCCAGCGGCGAAGAACTTGCGGCGCGAAAATCCATCCTGGTGGGCAACTTTGGGCGCGCACTTGCCACCTCATCGGGGCTGGCGGACATCCTGGGGAACTACGCGATTTATGGCGTGCCGCTGACTGAGTTGAGCCTCTACGCCGCCAAGGTCGAGGCCGTGTCGCCGGCGCAGGTGCAGGGTTTTGCGCGGCGCATCCTCGATCCGGCGCGGGCCAGCGTTATTGTCGTAGGTGACGCCGGAACGTTCGCAGAGAAGCTGAAAGCGAAGC